>DATAFY010000610.1:0-2302 GCA_036257205.1 Steroidobacter sp.
CGCCGCCCTGACGCTCCTGAGCTTCATTGACGCGCAGCGGACGCCCTCCCATGTCCTTGCCGTTCAACGACTGGATGGCGCGTTGCGCATCGGCGCGCGGCATCTCGACAAAACCGAAGCCGCGGGGACGGCCGGTCTCGCGATCGTTGATCAACGCAACGGACTCCACCGTGCCGTGCTGTTCGAACATCTGGCGCACCTGATCCTCGTTCGCCGAGAACGGCAGGTTGCCCACATAGATCTTTGTCATAGCAATACAGTCTCTCTGAAAAAGCCTCGCGCGCGATTCTTGCGAATCGGCGCTGCGAGGCCTGGTTACAAACGGGCTCCGCCCTCGCAGCGCGCGTCTCCGACGCACGTCACGGTCGTGATCCCAGGCCTACGTTCGCGGTCTCGTCGGATTTTTCAGAAGTTGGCCGAAGAAAAGGGTCTTCATTGACCCGGCTGGCCAAGCCAGAGAAAAAAGCGGGCAAAGGCACAACGAACGGCGCGGACTGTACGCCAAATCCCAAGCGCAAGGCAATTGCCCGCAGGCCCTTGAAACCCTTGGGAGACTACCTACTGGGCCGAGCAAGAATTTCGACCAGTTCCGTGAGCGAACACACCGCATGCGCAGCCGGCTCAATCTCCAGAGGCCAAGGCGCTTGCGTGCGGTTGATCCAGATTGCCGCCATACCGGCGTTGCGCGCGCCTTCGACGTCGAGATGGGGGTCGTCTCCCACATACGCTACCTCGTCTAATGCAAGATCCGTCCCATCGACCACCTTCCGGAAGATCACGGGATCGGGCTTAAGCGCGCCGACATGGCGCGCGGCGATGCTGCGCTCGAAGAAATGGGCCAGGCCGATTTTCTCCAGATCGGCGTTGCCGTTGCTGGCGGTGAACAGACGGTATCGGGCTCGCAGAGCCGCAAGCGCCGGAAGAACGTCCTCGTACAGCTCGACGTCGTTGCGCGCCCGGATGAAGACGTCGAACGCCTCTTGCGCCATCGTCTCCTCGTATCCGAAATCGCGGGCGTGGTCGCGCAAGGACTGGAGACGCAAAAACGTGAAGTCGTGCTTCATCTGCGGATACAGCGCCGCCGTTCGCTCGCGCGCCGCACGCAGCGTCTCGACCGTGTGCGCCGCGGCGAGCCTGGGGTAGCGCTCGAGGAGGTAGTCGTACATCGCCTTTTCGGCTCGCTGGATCGCAGGCCAAACGTCCCAAAGCGTATTGTCCAGATCGAAGCAGATCGCGCGGATGCTGCGCATTGTCGAATGGTTCAGCCGTTAGCTGTAGGCGTAATGGCCACGCGGCGCATTACACCCCGACGGCAGCAAGGCCGCGCTCCAGGTCGGCTTTCACATCGTCCAGGTGTTCGAGGCCGACCGAAATCCGCAGCAACCCTTCCGTAATCCCGGCGCGCTCGCGTTCGGCGGGTGTAAGGCGCGAGTGCGTGGTGCTGGCGGGATGCGTGATCGTGGATTTCACGTCGCCCAGGTTGGCGGTGATCGAGATCATGCGCGTCGCGTCGATGAAAGCCCAGGCGCCGTCACGACCGCGTTCCACCTCGAAGGCGATGATGCCGCCGAAACCGGACTGCTGCGCGCTTGCGAGCGCGTGCTGCGGATGCGATTCGAGGCCGGCGTAGTGAACCTTGCGCACGCCGCGTTGGGTTTCGAGCCAGCGTGCAAGTTCAAGCGCTGCAGCGGAATGCGCCTTCATGCGCAGCTCGAGGGTCTCGAGACCCTTGAGGAACACCCATGCGTTGAACGGGCTCATGCTGGGACCTGCAGAACGAATGAACCCGAAGACCTCTGTGCCGACGAGGTGCTGTGCACCGACGACCGCGCCGCCCACGCAACGACCCTGCCCGTCAAGGAACTTGGTGGCTGAGTGGATGACGAGATCGGCGCCGAATGCAAACGGCTGCTGCAAAGCGGGAGTGCAGAAACAGTTGTCGACCGCTAGCAGCGCATTGCGCTCGTGCGCGATGTCCGCGATCGCGCGAATATCGGCGATCACGGAAAGCGGGTTGGAGGGCGTCTCGAGAAAGAACAGACGCGTATTCGCCTTTGTTGCCTTGCGCCAAGCCTCGTTGTCGTCGGGGCGCACGTACGAGACCTCAACGCCGAACTTGACGAGGTACCGATTGAACAACGCGATAGTCGACCCGAAAACGCTCTCCGAACACACGATGTGATCGCCCGCTTTCAGCAACGCCATGCAGGTCGCGAGAATCGCCGCCATTCCCGACGCAGTGGCGACGCACGCGGCGCCGCCTTCCAGGGCCGCCAAACGCTCCTCGAAGCAGCGCACCGTG
>DATAFY010000018.1:0-4683 GCA_036257205.1 Steroidobacter sp.
CCGCCGCGACGCGTCGCGAGGCGCCGAACAGATTGCCCAGCACAGGCGTGCTCGAGCCGCAGGGCTGCTCGAACAGCAGCGCCGGGCCGTCGTTCACAAGGCTGCGCCGACACAACTCGGTCATCTCGAGCCGTGGGTCCACGGCCATCGGCACGCGTCTGAGGTCGCCGCGCCGTTCGAGCGCATAGATGAATTCGCGTAGAGAGGCGTAAGGCATGGTTCACTCAAAGCGGATGGCGAATGGCGGATGAAGGATGGTTGATCGTGATCGTCGCGCGGGCGCACGCCTGATGCACCCGCTATGCGCCTCACAGTTGATGCTAGTCAAAGTCACGAAGCGGCGCCTATGGCATGAAGGCGGACCATCGCACACTGAGGATGTTCAGATGTCGCTTCCATCCGCTGCTTTCGCCGCCTGGCTGCGAGTTGCGCCCACGCCGGTTCATGAGCGGCTGTTGTCGCTCACGGTCAATCATCTGCTGCGTGGACAGCCGTTCGCGACTCGGCTCGCCGAGTTGGCGGGCAAGCGCTTCCGCTTGTGCGTGGACGATGCCGGAGCGGCCTTCACGTTTGAGATTACGCCCAATGGGCTCGTGCGCTCCACGATGCCTCCGCACGTCACCATTCGCGGTCCGGTCCGTGACTTCATTGCGCTCGCTCTGCGCCAGGAAGACCCCGACACGCTGTTCTTTCAGCGGCGGCTCGCGGTAGAAGGTGAAACAGAAACCGGCGTTCACCTCAAGAATCTGCTCGACGGCTGGGAGTACGATGCGCCCGCACACGTGCGCGCGGTCTTGCCCGGGCCGGTCGCAGGGGCGGTCTTGCGCGCGCGACGCGCTGTCATGGGCATTCGGGACTTGGCCATGCTGCGTTCCAATGCGCGCTCCCGAGCGGAGCGTCACTAGATCTCGCGCTGCACGAAACGCCCCATGCCGGATCTCTCCGGGATTTCCGCTAACGACCCCTGTGGCAGCGCCGGCGGTCATTGGGAACGGGCGTTTACTCGAGGCTCGCCTAGAAGGCTCACTCAACGTTTTCCAGCCCGGCTGCTCCGTGCACATAGCCGTCGCAGTAGCCGCCCGGTAGAAACGGTTCAGGAAACGAAGCCTGGGCGCCGTCGATCGCCGCACGGAAGGCGCGTACAACGTCGAAAAAGTCCCGCGAGTGGGGCGATAAGCGCACCACATCCACGCCGGCCGCGCGTAAGGCGGGAAGCTGAGGCAAGAGGTTGTGCACCGACGCCGATTGGGTCTGGATGCCGTTAAAGGCGAGAAACGGCTGCTCCTCACGCGTGTAGAGAGTGAGGCCGTCCGGATAGTCGCCGCACACGAACTCGCATTCGTCCTTGCCGCGCTGATGCGCGCGCGCCGTAAAGCAGCGCGCGGAGAACGCAAGGGGAAGACGTCCATAAGCAAATACTTCGACTTCGAGCCCGGCGGGGCGCTCGGCCGCGAGCGCGGCGATCGTCGTAAGCGGCAGCTCCACAGGCGCAACCCAGCGGCGCGCACCCTTACGCGCAAGCAGCGCAAGCGTGGGCGGGTTGTACACGTTGAGGTGCGGACCTGCCACGAAGGCTCGGGACCCGAGCGTTTCAACCGCAGCGTAATCGTTCGCCTCCACGAGCCCGCCCGCTTCGCGAACGATGCGGGCCAGCGTCGCCAGCTCTGATTCCGCTTCGATCAGCGCAAGCGTGGAGTACACCACTTCCTTGCCATGCGCCCTGAGCGCCTGCGCAATCTCAGGCCAGTCTTCCCGCTGCAAAACGCGGCGTTTGCTGCACACAACCTCTCCGAGGTAAACGATGTCGACCGGCGCCTCGCACAGCGCAGCATAGAAATCGAGCGCGGCTGTGCGCGACCAGAGATACAGGAGAGGGCCGATGGAGACTTTCATTCTAGTGACTGGTGCAGTGATGAGTGACCAGAGCGTGTTGGCGAGCGCGAGACATCCTCCGCCGTTCGAGTCTCTAGTCTCGAGTCTTGGTCTGCAGCTCGGGATCGTCCTTTACTGCCAGGGCCTGTGGTAGGCGCCGAGCGTGTGCGTGCGGCCTTCGGCGAGCGCATCGAGCGAGGCGGTGGTTGCGGCGGAGGCCGTCCAGTTCGCGCCCGAGCGCAGGCATTCGTCTATTGCGGCGCGGAGTATCTTCGTCACTTGCGCGACATAGGCGGGCGAGCGCTGGCGGCCCTCGACTTTGATCGCCCGCACGCCGCTTTCGATCAGCGTCGGCAGTACATCCAGCGCATTGAGGCTTGTGGGTTCCTCGATTGCGTGATAGACGTTGCCGTCGACGCGAAAACGGCCTTTGCATAGCGTCGGGTAGCCTGCCGGCTCGCCGTGCGCGTAACGATCGATCAGCACCCCGTTCAGGCGTGATTGCCTGCCGTGCGCCGTTTCTTCCCAGCGCACGGCGTGCGCGGGCGAGCATACGCCGTGCGTATTAGGCGATTGCCCAGTCGCATAGGACGACAGCGCACAGCGGCCTTCGACCATCACGCACAAACTCCCGAAACCGAAAACTTCGACTTCGACGGACGTGCGCTCGATCAGTCTGGCGACCTGTGTGCACGACAAGACCCGCGGCAGCACCGCGCGACGCACGCCGAATTCGCGGCGATAGAACTCGATGGCGCGCCAGTTCGTCGCTGAACCCTGCACGCTCAGATGCAGCCGAAGTTGCGGATGACGCTTCGCCGCGTACTCCATCAGCCCCGGATCCGCGAGTATGAGGGCGTCCACGCCGAGCTCGGCGGCGCGATCCACCGCGCCCGTGGCGGCCGCCCAGGTGGCCGGCGAGGGGTATACGTTGAGTGCGACGAAGACGCGCGCGCCGCGTGCGCGGGCGTACTCGACGCCGGTGCGCGCTTCGGTTGGCGTGAAGTTCAGGCCTGGAAAATTGCGGGCGTTGGTTTCCCCACGAAAGCCGATGTACACAGCGTCGGCCCCGTGGTCGACCGCCATGCGCAGCGCCGGGAGCGTTCCGGCGGGGCAGACGAGCTCAAGGGAATGCGGCCGCGCGCGATTCTGGTCAGGAGAGTCCATCTGGGCAGTATGCGAAACGCCCGCCCGCGCAGCCTTGCTCCATATCAAGCGAGGCCGCGCCGTCGCCCGTTCCCATCCACCCGTTCCCCCGTTTTCCCGGGAAGCGGGGGCGGGGGTTGAGACCTTCAGTACTCACTCGCCATCAGGCACCCAACGCGCCTCGCCAGAAACTCAAAATACAAATCGATGTAGCTGATGTCGTTCTCGATGTCGAGCAAGAACGGATTCATGATCGTATGCCGCAGGATGAGCATGCGGTCCTCGGAGTCCCACGGGTTCGAACCGAGATGAAGTTGGTCGAGCAAGACGCGTGTGGCGTCCGGGCCGAGTTGCGCCGGATGCAGCGTGGTGGTCGAACCGAAGAACTCCCGGGATTGCAGCGGTTGATGCACATCGATGCGCATTTCGTCCTGGAGTCGGCGTATGAAGCGGTTCATCGCATCAACCTGCGTGTTTCCGCGCGGGTTCAGAGCGAGACACACGAGGTTCGAGTCGGGTGGGAAGGGGATGCACGCGTGAACGAAATCGACGCAGTCGTGCGCGAAGCGCTCGGCGCGCGCCACGAACGCTTCGGCGCCGTGCAGCGTCTGCGCCGGCAGTTTGCCGAACCGTTCGTGATCCAGCGGCAGTACGCGATGCGTGACGTAGACCGCAGCGGCCATGGCGCCGGGTTTCGACCCTTCGGGAATGTAGCGTCCCAGCTGTCGATACCGCGTTAAATAGTCCTCGGCGGCGGACTGCGTGAACACATAATCCGCATCGACTGCGAGCAGGGACATGGCGCGGTGATCGCGACAGATGAACGCGCCGGCGCCGTAAGGCAAGTAGCCCAGCTTGTGCGGATCGATCGTGACAGAGTCCGTTTCGGCGAGGGCTGCGATGGCGCGATGTACGGCGGGTGTTGGAAAGCGCTGGAACTGAGCGGCAATCGCTTCGCGCGGCCGCAGACGTCCATCGGGCTCGCGAAAAAGCGTCGCCAAATAGCCGCCCCATGCGGCGTCCACGTGCACTGTGAACCCGAGGCCGCGATTGGCGTAGCGGTCGCGGGCCGCCACAGCTTCATCAATCGGATCGACGGCGCCGAATTCGGTCGTGCCCAGCATCGCGACGACCATGAGTACGGGACGTCGTTGCGCGTGCGCGCGCGCTAGCGCCTCTTCCAGCGCATCGACGTCGACACGCATGTCGCGCTGTGGAAGCGCGATGCACTGCTCAGCGCCCAGGCCGACGAGCCTCGCGCCCTTGGGCCAGGAATAATGAGCGCTGCCCGAGGTCAACACGAGGGGCGGCCGCAGCTCAGGGTGACGCGCGAAGAACTCGGTGTGGCCGAGCCACTCGATGCGTTCACGCTCGCAGCGACTTGCCCAGCTCGCGCGCTGCGCCGGCGGCAGCGCCTGGAGCCAGGAGCGCCAACGAACGAGAAGTGCGATGGCGCTGCTGCGCGAGAGATTGAACGCCTCCCAATCGCTTTCCGGCAGTTCGATGTCGGGCGGCCTGGCCGCGCGCAATGCGACGGGGAAGGCTTTCAGAGCGAACGCAAGACGCAGCGCCTGCAGATTAGCAAGGGTGCCGCCGGACGTAAGATGTCCGAAAGCACAGTCATTCTGCGCGGGGTCGTGCGGGTAGCCGCTGAGCTTGGCAAGC
>DATAFY010000049.1:0-4969 GCA_036257205.1 Steroidobacter sp.
GTTTCGACCCTCGAGGCAAGCGGGCAAGCGACCCGCGCTGGACGGGCGGCCGAGAGGCGCTGAATCAGTTCACTGATGGCTTCCCGTGGCTGCTGATCTCACAAGCGTCGCTCGATGATCTGAATGCGCGCCTGCCCGCGCCGCTGCCGATGAATCGCTTCCGACCCAACATCGTGATCGACGGGACGGCGCCGTACGTGGAGGACCGTGCCGCAGCGTTCATGCTCGATGGCGTGACGTTCAGGCCAGTGAAGCCGTGCACTCGCTGCGCGATCACGACCACGGATCAGGCGAGCGCAGAGCGCACCGGCGAGGAGCCGCTGCGCACGCTGCGCAGCTACCGATACAGCGAGGAGCTGAAAGGAGTGTTGTTCGGACAGAATCTGGCGCTCGAAGAGGGAATAGGCCGAGAAGTGCGCGTCGGCCAGAATGTCGAGGTCTCCTAACACCGAGGCCGCGCTCGTCGGCGCGTAGAACAACGCTTTGTGTGCGAGGCGCGGGCTTCTTGCCCGCGCCTATCCTTCGCCGCGCACCTGCTTGGATTGCAGCTCGCGCGACAGCCGACGCAATCCTTCGTTTTCCCAACCATAGCGGTCGTCGTCGGACTCGACTTCCTCGCGGACTTGCGCAACGCGCGGCGCGACGCGCCGAATGACTGTGCTCTCCCAATCGTCGCGAGCGACCGTCTGATCCGGATCCGCATCCTCCAACTCTTCATCGACGACGACGGGCAGGACCGGGCGAGGCATTTGGACGGTTGGCTCCGGATCCTGATCGCGCTCTATTGTCATAATTCCCTCGCTGCCGGTGTTGTTCGACAACGTACTCGCTGAGCGACTCAGGATGGTGTGTGCCGAATCACAAGCCGCGCATTTGTAGTAGAAAACCCGCGCAGCGCTCACGCGGCCGCGCATTGGACGCCAAACGTGCAGCGTAAAAAAAAGTTCCTGGACCCAGTAGCGGGATGTCTACGCCGAAAGAGCGCCCGAGAGCCGCGGGCGCCTGCCGTACTCGCCAATATCCAGTCACGCGTTGCCGAAAGGATCAATAACCCGTTAGCAGCGCAAATCGATCGGTGTGGTAGTAAACGTCGCCGAAGGTCTCGCCAGCGGCGCGCGCGCGCTTCATGAAGAAGCCAATATCGAACTCATCGGTCATCCCGATCCCGCCGTGCATCTGAACGGCTTCGTTGGTCGCAATGCGAGCGACCTCGCCCGACTTGGCCTTCGCCAGAGAGACGAGACTGGCCGCGCTCGCCTCCTGAGCATCGAGCGCCTGCAGCGCACGCAGCACAACCGAGCGCACGAGCTCAATCTCACAGAACAGATGAGCCGCGCGATGCTGGAGCGCCTGAAATGAGCCGATCTTCACGCCGAACTGCTCGCGCTCACGCAGATAGCCCATCGTGCGCTCGAAAGCCTCCTCGGCGAGGCCGAGCAGTTCCGCCGCGAGAACCGCGCGGCCCGCATCCAGCAAGGCGTCGAGCACGGCCGCGCCCTTGTCCACCGCGCCGAGCACGTCGGCTTGCTCCACTGCAACGTCCCGCAGCTCAACAACGGCCGAATGGCGACTGTCCACCGCGAGCGTGCGCCTGATCGTGACGCCGCCTGCTTTTGCATCGACCAGGAAGAGCGTTAGACCTTCCCGGCTGTCCGTCTCCCCGGATGTGCGCGCGCTCACAATGAGGCGATCCGCCGCGTGTCCATCCAGCACGTGTACTTTACGGCCGCTCAGCTTGAATTGACCTCCCTCTATGCTCGCGCGCGTCTCGACGCAGTACGGTGCGTGTCGGCCCTTTTCGTCGACTGCCGCCGCCGTCAGCAGCTCCCCGCCGGCGATCGACGATAGATAGGCTTGCCTGTGAGCTTGAGTCCCGCCGCGCAGCAGCGCCGTCGCGCCGAGAATGGCGGTCGATAGAAGGGGCGTGGCGCTGAGATTGCGCCCGACCTCTTCAGCGATCAGTCCTGCACCCACGAGGCCAAACCCGGCGCCGCCGTTCTCTTCAGGAATGAGCACGCCGGCCCAACCCATCTGCGCCATTTCCCGCCACGCCTCGCGGCTAAACCCCGTCGGATCATTTTCATCGCGCAGCTTGCGCAGCTGCGAGATCGGGGCGCGCTCGGCTGTAAAGCGCTTCACGGCCTCGCGCAACATCAGTTGGTCTTCGGTCAGCGCCAGGCTCATGATCAATCCTCGGTCGGCTTGTTTCGTGCGAATAAGGCGATGATCCTCCACGCGCGACGAGCCTCACGCGCTAGGCAGCCTCAAGACGTTCTTCGCAATGATGTTGAGCTGGATCTCGGAGGTTCCGCCTTCGATGGAGTTCGCCCTGGTGCGCAGCCACATCGGCGCGAGGTCCGCGCCCGGCTCGCCGAATCTCAAACCCTCAACGCCCGCAATCGACATCATCAGCTCGGCGCGGCGCTTGTTCAGCTCCGTGCCGTAGTACTTCAGCATGGAGGACATGGCGCCGGTCTCACTGCCCGCCTGCGCCTCGTCAGTCACCCGGCTCATCGTTAGATCGAAGGCGAGCGCGTCCATCTCCAGGCGCGCAATGTCGGCGCGCAACGCAGGGTCCGCAAGACGGCCCGAAGCGACGCCCACGCTCTTGATCGCAAGCTGATGCAGCGGCGTCACGCGCTGCGTCCCCAGTGCGCCGATCATGTTGCGTTCATGCGTGAGCAGATATTTCGCGATCGTCCAGCCCTTATTCACTTCTCCGATGAGATTCTCTTTCGGCGCTTTGACGTCGTCGAAGAAGGTCTGTGTGAATGGGGAATAGCCGGAAATCAGGCTGATGGGCCGCGTCGAGACGCCCGGCGTCTGCATGTCGAACAACAGGAAGCTAATGCCTTCGTGTTTTTTTGCGCTGAAGTCGGTGCGCACCAAGCAGAAGATCCAATCCGCTTTATCGCCGTAGCTCGTCCAGATCTTGGAGCCGTTTACGAGATAGTGGTCGCCTTTGTCTTCCGCGCGCGTCATCAACGACGCCAGATCTGAACCCGCGCCGGGTTCAGAGTAGCCCTGACACCAGCGAATCTCGCCACGGACGATTTTCGGGATATGGTCCTGCTTCTGCTGCTCATTGCCGTACTTAAGGAGCGCCGGCCCGAGCATCGAGATGCCGAAAGACGTGAGCGGCGGCCGACACTTCAGGCGCGCCATCTCCTCGCGCAGAACTCGAGCCTGCTCCTTGCTCAGCCCGCCGCCGCCATACTGACTGGGCCATTCCGGGACGGTCCACCCCCGGGCGGCCATTCTCTCGAGCCACTCGCGCTGGGCTTGGTTCTTGAATTTGAACCCTCGTCCGCCCCAACACACATCATCATCATCCACGATGGGCTGACGCATTTCGGGCGGACAGTTCGCCTCGAGCCACGCCCGCGTCTCAATGCGAAAAGCCTCGATGTTCGCTTGCGCTTGTACCGACATAGGATGATCCGGCTTAGTTGGTGGGCTACTGACTCGCAGGCGAGCGCTCCGCCCTATCCCTGAGCCATTCGCCATCCGACCTCGGCGAAGGTTTTGGAGAGTTCTCCATACGACATCGCACGTCTATCGGCCGCATTGCCCTGGAGCGCACGCGCGTAGACGCCCTGTGTGATCGCGGCCATGCGAAAACAAGAGAACGCGAGAAAAAAGAACCAGTGCTCGATTCGTTCGCGCCCGGCGAAGCGGCAATACAGCTCGATGAACTCGCGCTCCGAGGGAATGCCCAGCCCCTGCAGGTCCAGCCCTCCGAGCCCCCCGCCCGAGCCCTCCGCGACAGGCGCGTGGAAATACATGCACGCGTAAGCGAGATCGCTCAGCGGATGTCCGAGCGTTGCGAGCTCCCAATCGAGCACGGCGATAATACGCGGCTCGGTGGGATGGATGATCGTGTTGCCGATGCGGTAGTCGCCATGAACGATCGCAGTCTCATCGCCTTCGGGCAAATGTTCGCCAAGCCAACCGAGCAAGCGATTCATGTGCTCGTTTTCTTCTGTCTTGGAGGCGAGGTACTGCTTGGTCCAACGATCCAGCTGCCGTGCAACGTACCGCTCGGGCTTGCCGAAATCCGCCAGGCCGCAGGCTGCGTAATCGACCCCATGCAGCATTGCTCCGACCCGTGCGTAATCCGTATAGAGAGCGCGTCGGTCCTCGCGATTCAACTGCGGCAAAGACACGCTCGTGATGAGGCGGCCCTCGACGTGGTCCATGACATAGAAGGCGGTGCCGATCACGTTGGGGTCTTCGCAAAGCACACGCGCCTTCGGAATCGGCACCTCCGCAGGCAACGCCCGCAAGAGCCGGTACTCGCGTTCAACCAGGTGAGCGGACGGCAATAGCTTGCCGGGCGGCTTCTTGCGCAGGACGAATTTCTTGCCGGGCGTTTCGATTAGATAGGTCGGGTTCGATTGCCCGCCCTGGAACTGGCGCAATGCCGCCGGCTCGGAAAAATCGTCCAGCTGCGCGCTCAGATAGCGCCACAGCGAAGCTTCATCGATGCGATGCTGCGGCAGAACATCGATGAGTACGACATCCGAGCGGCTCGCGCCGCGCGCCGGTTCGACTTCAGATTGCGACATTCGCAAGCGACTGCCTCATACGCAGGATTCTAACGGGTCTCGCGCCCACTGTGAGCCGCGAAGTTGCATGCTCCAACAGCGGCGCCGCAGGTCAACGCTGGAATGCGTCCATGTAGGCGCGCCTGAGCCGTGCGGCGGCTTCGCGAACCGGGCCGCGCGCTACGCGCGCGTGCCGGTGAATTGGGAATTGCCGAACATCGTCTTGCACGTCCCGGTGATCTGATCCCCCATCACCGTGCCAGTGAACGTGAGATTGAGGGACCCCATAGGGCTGTTCACTCTGGCGGCAAAGGCGAACGTGTCGCCGGAGACCTTGACGTCATTCAGCTCACTGCGGCCCGTCTGCGCATCCATCGTCCCAGTCCAGCCGCCGCCCGCATCCTGCAGATCCCACACGAATT
>DATAFY010000059.1:0-5626 GCA_036257205.1 Steroidobacter sp.
TGCCGCCCGGTTCTCACAGCGCGGCGTGGATCGATTTGCAGGACTGCGCCTCGAGCGCGGCGCAGATGGCATTCCTTTGCTCGATGGCTGCGCCGCACGATTCGAATGTCGCACGGCTTTCCAGTACGAGGGCGGCGACCACGTGATATTTGTCGGCGAGGTTTTGAGATTCGAGCATTGGCCGCGCGAGCCGCTCGTGTTCAAGCGCGGTCGCTTCGCCCTTGCGGTCGGCAAGGCGTCGGCGTCAGCGGGGGGTGAGGTCGCTGCGCCGGCCGCTCTGGGCGCCTTGGAGCAGGATTTTCTCGTCTATCTACTCGGACGCGCTTATTTCCAGCTGTACCAACGCGTTAGACCCGAACTCGTGCGCCGTGGCCTCGCCGACCCGGAGTACTTTGCACTCAGCCTGCTCGGCGTGCGCGATGGCAGAACCATCGAAGAACTTGACGCAATGCTTGCCTACACCGGGGCACGCATAACCGACCGCGTCGCGCAGCGGCTGGCTGATCTTGGGCTTGTCAAATTTCACGGCGGATCCGAAGGCGCGAACCGCCTGACGCTGACTGCCGCCGGCCGACGCACCTCAGTCGAACTCCTGGCCGTCGCGCAGGCGGCAAGCGCTGATGGAGAAGAGGCGCTCGATCCCAGCGAGTCACTTGTGTTGCGGCAGCTGCTGACGAGCGTCATTCAATCGACCGATCCCGGGATTGCCGCTCCTTGGCAAGGCTGAGGAGCTCTTGTCTATGGACCTCTCCCGCGTCGCACCACAACGCTGGTCGAGTGCTGCTGCAGGAACGAGTGGGACGTTTGATCGGAGAGTGGATAGGCTGCGAATCGCATCGGCGCCAGAGTGAAAGATTCGCCGCCGGTATCCGCGGCTGTTACTTCATCGTGGGCATCGAGAATTCTGTTGATCCCTCCAGCTCACTCGGCCATCGCTGTGTGATGGCTTTCAGTCGCGTATAGAAACGCACGCCCTCTCGCCCATAGATGTGATGATCGCCGAACAGCGAGGCGCGCCACCCGCCGAAGCTGTGGAATGCCACCGGCACGGGCAGCGGCACGTTCACACCAACCATCCCCACCTCCACGCTATCCGTGAATGTTCGTGCAGCGCTGCCGCTGCGCGTGAAGATCGCCGCGCCGTTCGCGTACGCGTGCGAGTTAATGAGCTTGATCGCCGAATCCAGATCGGGAACGCGCACGATGCCCAAAACAGGCCCGAAGATCTCCTCTCTGTAAATGCGCATGTGCGGCTGCACACCATCAAACAGCGAACCGCCGAGAAAGAACCCTCCCTCTGATCCGGCATAGCCCACCCGTCCGTCCACTACCAGATTGGCGCCTTCTTTCACGCCGGATTCGATGTAATCGCAGACCCGTGCACGATGCTCATTCGTGATCAGCGGCCCCATGTCCACCTCCGTGTCCGAAGGCGAGCCGATGCGCAACGTTTTCACTCGGACTGCGAGCCGTTCGATCAACTGATCGGCGCAGACGTCGCCCACGACCACGGCCGCCGAAATCGCCATGCACCGCTCTCCGGCTGAGCCATAGGCGGCGCCCAGTAATGCGTTGACGACATCGCCCCGATCGGCGTCCGGCATGATCACCATGTGATTTTTTGCTCCACCGAGCGCCTGCACGCGCTTTCCGGCGATCGTTCCCTGCTGATAAACATGCCGAGCGACGGGCGTGGACCCCACGAAGCTGATCGCGGCGATGCCAGGGTGATGGAGCAATCCGTCCACCGCTTCCCGATCACCCTGCAGAACGTTGAACGCTCCATCAGGCAAGCCCGCCTCCTGCAGCAGTCGCGCAAGCAGTATCGACGCTGATGGATCGCGCTCCGAAGGTTTAAGTACGAATGTATTGCCGCAGGCGAGCGCGATGGGAAACATCCACATCGGCACCATAGCGGGAAAATTGAACGGCGTAATGCCGGCGACCACGCCCAGGGACTGACGCACGCTGTATGCATCGATTCCGGAGCCGACATTCTCGCTGTGTTCACCCTTGAGCAGTTCAGGTACTGCGCATGCGAACTCGACCACTTCCAGCCCGCGCGTGATCTCACTGCGCGCATCGCTGAGCGTCTTGCCGTGTTCGCGAGAGATCGCTTCGGCCAATTGGCCGCTGGCGTCATCGAGCAGTTGACGGAAACGGAACATGACGCGTGCGCGACGCAGCGGCGGCGTAGCCGACCAATTGCTATACGCGGCTTGAGCCGACCTGACGCATGCTTCAAGAACCTCGGTCGATGCGAACGACACACGCGCCGCTACACATCCAGTGCTCGGATCGAAAACATCGCCTGCGCGAGTCGGCGCGCTGCTCACGGCCTTGCCCCCTATCCAATGGGGTATCGACGGAACCGTGGCAGTCGAACGCGCGGGTGTGGACATGAATAAACCTTCACTCAGAGTTTGGATACCGGAGTCGCGCCGCGACAAGACACGCCGCACGAAAGCCCTCGGCCCGGATGATCTCATCAGTGATCGGAAAACGCCCACTGAGTCGTGCGTCGTGGAAGTCGACCGCGTGGGTGACGCTCAGACCGAAAGGCATTGTGCGAAGGCGGCGTGATCGCGGCAGGCGGCGTGCTCGGAGTGAGACCTCCACTGGGACTTGGAAGCCAAGTTTACAATCGCCCCCGGGCAGGCAGACCAGTTCGAGGGCACGATCACGGTTGTATGATCGGTTTGCAGAGCTGCCTTTGGTCAGGCGCCTTCGGTCTCTATCGTGAGAAGTTCGTCGCCATCGCTGACCTGCTGTCCGGCCATGAAGTGGATCTTGGCGACGCGGCCCGCAACAGCGGCTCTGATCGTGTGCTCCATCTTCATCGCTTCAATCACCATGAGCGCCTGACCGCGTTCGACCGCATCGCCGGCGGCGACCAGGACAGCAACCACGGCCCCAGGCATCGGCGCAGTCAGTCGTCCCGACCCGCCTTCCTGTCGTTCGGCCCGACCCATCGGGTCGTCCAACGCAAGGCGCCACACGCGCCCATCGCTCAACAGCGTCAGCGACAAGCCCTCGAACACAGCCCTTGCACGCATGCGGACGCCGTCAAACGCTGCGGTGATCACGCCGTCCTTCATGCTCACGCCCGTCGCCTTCAGTCGGGCGCGATTCGACAACTCCACTTCGTATCCATCGCCTCGGAAGTGCAGCACGACTTCCCGAACGTCGCCTGCGTCGATCAGCCGCAGATCGTGCTCATTGTCAGCATTCAGGCGCCAACCGTTCGTCAGATTCCATGGCGACGAATGCTCGGAGCACTGCAAATCCGAGGCTCGACGCATCACGAACGCGATTGACGCCAGCGCGAGCCCTTCATCGGGCACAGGTTCGGCGCCCATCGCCAGGTCAGCGCGATGGCGTTCGATGAAGTTCGTATCGATCTCCTCGCGCCTGAACGCGTCGCTGGCGGAAATGGATCTGAGGAACGCAACGTTGCTTGACACGCCGGCAATCTCATATTCCGACAGGGCAAGCCTTAGACGGCGCAGGGCGGCGCTGCGGTCTTCATCCCAGCAGATCAACTTTGCGATCATCGGATCATAATGGACCGTGATTTGGTCGCCGCTGCGTACACCCGTATCGACCCGGACGTAGGGGCTTTCGGCGGGTGGCTGCAGATGCGTTAGACGTCCCGTGGACGGGAGAAATTCGCGCTCCGGATCCTCGGCGTAGATGCGCGCCTCGAAGGCATGGCCTCGGCGCGTGAGTTGCTGCTGTGTTCGCGGCAGCGGTTCGCCCCCGGCGACTCTCAGTTGCCACTCGACGAGATCTAGTCCCGTGATCATCTCCGTAACCGGGTGCTCGACCTGCAAGCGCGTGTTCATCTCGATGAAGTAGAAGGCGCCCGCTTCATAGAGGAATTCAACCGTGCCTGCCCCCACATAATTGACCGCCTTGGCGGCAGTGACCGCAGCTTCACCCATGCGCACGCGCACGTCATCGCAGAGTGCGGGCGCGGGGGCTTCCTCGATGACCTTCTGGTGCCGGCGCTGAATAGAGCAGTCGCGTTCGAACAGATAGATGCAGTTCCCCTGCGTATCCGCGAAGACCTGGATCTCCACGTGCCGCGGACGAGGCAAGTACTTCTCGAGCAGCAGACTGTCGTCGCCGAACGCCGCTTTCGACTCTCGACGGGCGCCCGCCGCCGCGTCCGCCAGCTCGCCCGGATCACGCACAATGCGCATACCCTTACCGCCGCCGCCGGCCGACGCCTTGATCAGAATCGGATAGCCGATGGCGTCGGCTTCTCGCTTCAGTACCGCCGGATCCTGGGACTCGCCATGATAGCCGGGCACTAGCGGGACGCCGGCGCGCGCCATCAAGCGTTTCGATTCCGCTTTCGACCCCATCACGCGGATCGCCTCAGCAGGCGGTCCGATGAACACGACGCCTGCTTTCCGACACTCCGCTGCAAACGCACCGTTTTCGGACAGAAAGCCGTAACCAGGATGAATCGCCTGTGCGCCTGTTCGTGCGGCGACTTCAAGAATTCTCCCCCCGCACAGATAGCTCTGAGCCGCCGGCGCAGGCCCGATGCAAACAGCCTCGTCGGCCTGCTCCACGTGCATCGCTTTCACGTCCGCTTCGGAGTAGACGGCCACCGTACGCACGCCCAGACGGCGGGCGGTCTTCATCACACGTACGGCGATTTCGCCGCGGTTTGCGATCAGGATTTTCTCGAACATTGATTGCGCAGATACGACTCTCAGAGGCTGCTTCTATCTGCGATCACATCCTGAATACGCCGAAGTTCGTGCGCTCGATGGGCGCATTCATTGCGGCTGAGATGCCAAGCCCCAGCACCATTCTCGTATCCACTGGGTCAATGATTCCATCGTCCCACAGGCGAGCGCTTGCATAGTAAGGGTGCCCCTGGGTTTCGTACTGCCGCCGAATCGGCTCTTTGAACGCGTTCTCCTCTTCATGGCTCCATGACTTGCCCTGCGCCTCTAGATTGTCGCGCCTGACCTGAGCGAGCACGCCCGCCGCCTGCTCTCCGCCCATGACGGAGATGCGCGCGTTCGGCCACATCCACAAGAAACGCGGCGAGTAAGCTCGCCCGCACATGCCGTAGTTGCCCGCGCCAAAGGAGCCGCCGATCACGACCGTGAACTTGGGGACCTTGGCGCATGCGACGGCCGTCACCATCTTGGCCCCGTCTTTTGCGATCCCGCCCGCTTCGTACTTGCGACCCACCATGAAGCCGGTGATGTTCTGCAGAAACACCAGCGGGACGCCGCGCTGACAGCACAGCTCGATGAAATGCGCGCTTTTTTGCGCGGACTCGCTGAAGAGAATGCCGTTGTTGGCGACAATCCCGACGGGGTGACCGAAAATGTGAGCGAAACCGCAGACGAGGGTTGTTCCGTACAGCTGTTTGAACTCATCGAAGCGGCTGCCGTCGACGACGCGCGCGATCACCTCGCGCACTTCGAAAGGCTTGCGCGGGTCGTCCGGGACGACGCCGTACAACTCTTGTGGATCGTAAAGAGGATCTTCCGCCGGAACGGTCTCCAGACAAACATGCTTTTGGCGATTGAGATTGGCCACGATGCGGCGGGCCAGTGCAAGCGCATGAGCGTCATCCATGGCGTAATGATCCGTG
>DATAFY010000153.1:0-4344 GCA_036257205.1 Steroidobacter sp.
GCGCCGCCTTATACCGATCGAAGACAATCTGAATTTCCTCGTCGGTTCGAGAATTGGCCGGGCCGTCGCCGCTGAGCGGGCGATCGCCTCCGGGCGAGCCGATGGCGCCGATCGCGCTTGTCGCACGGGTGACCTGAACGCGCGCCATTCCAGTCCCCCCGCCTCCACCGACGCTGCGACTGATCGAGGCGAGATTGATGCCGCCGCTCGAGCCTGGCGCGCTGGTCGACAACATCGAGCGCTCAGTACGTCCCATCGAGTTGTCATCGTTGATGCGCGCCTGCAAGCCGAGCCGGTCGACCACTTCGGCGTCCTTTAGGGCGGCCAACTTCTCGCGGAAAGCAAGGATGCCCTTTGATTCGACGGGCTTCTCTGCGGACCCCTTTTGCGCCGTTTCGGTCTCCGCCATCGCGGCCTGCTTGGGCTCTTCTTCCAGCTTCTGCTCAGCCAATTTCTTTTCCGGCGGCGGGGTGGCCTGCCGCGGCGGCGGAGGCGGGGCCTTACGCACCTCCATTATCAGGCTCACCACGCGCCTGGGCACTTCGGCCTTTTCCTTTCCAAAGTTCGACGGCAGTTCGATTTGCGGAGCGATCGCCGCAAACAGCAAGCAGAGCAGCAGCGCCGTCGCGAGCGACTTGCGGTAACGACGATCATCCTCGCCTCCATGCGACCATGGCATGACGGTCCGGCGCGACGGGAGGTCGCTGATCTCACGCTCGATGAGCCATTCCTGCTTGCGTCTCTCCTCCTCTTCTTGGACCTCGAAGAGCTCATCCTTGAGCGTCTCGGCATGGTTCTCTTGCCGCCTGATTTCTGCAACGAGCGCCTCTCGGCGCTCCTCTATTGCGCTTACGCGTCTTTGGAACTCATCCGCCCGGCTGCGCGCGCGAGTGATCTGATCGGCGGCCGCATCGGCCGGCGCGCAATCACCCCAGAAAAGCGCCGCGCCGCCGATCTCGCTGAGCTCCTGGAGCGCGGTGCATATCTGCACGAGCAGCTGGTGCTGCTTACGTTCGTTCGCCAGGCCTTCAAACTCATCGTCGACCCGGCGCAGATCGCACGCGAGGCCTTCAAGCCCTTGCCGAGCTTGCGCGAGCTGCGCAATGAGCGCCTGTTGATGTTCAGCTGTGGCGGCTTCCATGAAGTTATTAGTGCTGGACGAGGGTTGAGCTCTGGACTGGATTTCAAGCGCCGGCAACCGCTGGTTTGTCCTTCTCCATGACCGCCAGTGAGATCTTTCCGTACGCTGAAGCGGTGCATGTGGCCATCACTTTCTTCAGCACCTCAAACGGCAGGGATTTATCCGCGATAACCGTAATCTCGCGCGGACCCGCCGCCGGATCTGCAGCTGCTGCGCCGCCCGCGAGCATGGGACGCGCGAGCACGTCGCGCAGCGGCTCCACGAGCGGCGTCTCAGCCGTGCGGACCTCCGCAACGTTCGCAATCAGCTCGCCCTGCACGAACAAATTGTCTTTGGTGATCATCACAACAACGGACTGCGTCGGCTTCGCCTCCGCCGTCGATCTCGGAACCTCGACTCCTTTCGTGTTCTGGACGATCTCCACTTCAGTCGAATAAATCAGCAGGAACGACACCAATACGGACATGATGTCGATCAGCGGTATGAGATTGAGCTCCGTTTCGCCATGCTCGCGTGATCGCGTGAACCAACTCACGAGGAAGTTCCTCCAGTGCCAACGACGGGGTTCGCGCTCAGCAAGTCCGCCGGCGGCCGCACGTCGAAACGCCGGCGCATCTGCGCGCCTCGGTAGGCGCCGTTCATGGCGCATCTCCGACGGCTATGTTCGCGAACAGCGCCACCTTCTCAGGCTTGCCTGATCCATCCGCTGGCGGGATCTGCGTGGTGCGGACTGCATCCATCACTTGGACGAGGGAGTCGTACTCGATGTCCGGCTCCAAGAGCACTGATGCGTCCTCTGATTCCAGATGCTCGCGCTTCAGCGCCAGCGCCGCCTGGGAGAGCGTCTTGAGGTCGTACGCTCCGTCCACCTTTGGTATGACCGCGATGACGTCCTTTCCATCGGTCAATTCGAAGCCTTCATGTCTCACGATTACCTCCAGCCTGAAGGTCGGCGGGGTAGGCGGCCCGCTTGCAGCGGAGCTCGGAAGCTCGAGCTGCAGGATCGTGATGCGGGAGAACACCGCAGTCATGAGCAGAAACGTGACCAGCACGGTAAAGATGTCGATCATCGGCACGAGCATCAGCTCGGTCTGCTTACGCCTGCGGTTCGCGTAGCTGAATGTGTTTTGCAGCAACGACGGTTGCATAAACGCGCCTTAGCCCTGAGCCGCGACTGCGAGCTCAAGGCGATTGTGGGCGCGCGCGGACTGCCGATCGGCGATCACGACCAGAAATTTGCTAGCCGCGGTCTCGAGGCTGCTGATCAGCTCACTGGTCTTGGTCTGCAGGAAGGCATGGACGAACAGGATAGGAACTGCGGTCATGAGGCCGAATGCCGTGCAGTTCATCGCCTCCGAGATGCTGGCCGCGAGAAGGTTCGCTTTCTCCGCGGGGTTCGCGGTGGCAACTGCAGTAAAGGCGTGGATCAGACCGCTGACCGTGCCCAGAAGGCCGAGGAGCGTCGCGAGGTTCGCGAAGGTCGCCAGATAGTGTGTACGCTTCTCGAGATGCGGAACGATCTCCATGAGACTGCCGCGCATCGCCTTCTCGACATCGTCGAGGCGTCTAACGGCGCCCTGCCGAGCAAGCCCAACGCTCAGCAGGCGAGCGATGGCCGCGTCGTCCTTGCTTGTGGTTTCCCGCGCCTTATCAAAGTCGCCGTTTACGAGCGCTGGCTCGACCTCCTTCCAAACGCTCCGGTTCCTGATAACCAGTCTGGTGAGCGTCACGTAGCGCTCGATCGTGATCGCCGCGGCAACTGCGCCGACGATCAGAATCGGATACATGAAAGCGCCGCCTCTGACGAAGAAATTCACGATTGAATAGAAGATGTCCACGGTTAGAGCCTCTTGAACGTAACGATTTGGCGTTGCGGAAAACCTGCTCAACGAAAATTCAAAGCAAGCGCGCCGTCATTTCGAACCCGATCTGATCTCGTAATAATCCAGCTCCCGCAGGAATACGTCCTTGTCCACGGGGCGCCGTGCGTCGTCGAGCGTCTGGGACAAACCAATCTCATCGCCCAACTGCGAACTCTTCCACGGAACGATAACGAGCGCTTTCGGCGCCTCCTGGTTGCCCAGGATCGACATTCCGGAGAGCGTCTTCGCGCCGGCGCTGTTTTCCGCTTTACCGCTCTTGGCCGCCTCGCTTTGGGTTTCGGCCTCGCTCGCTTTCGCCTCGCTCACGACCGGCTCGACGGGGGCCGCCTCTTCAGCCGAAGCCGCGCCGGCGAAGAGCAGCAGCAAGGTGTAGAGAAATAGCGTGCGCAGCATTGAAACTCCTAGCGATTCGCTCTGACGTTCAGATCAGCTATCCACTTCGCCGTCTGCTCATCGTTCGGGGCGGCCTGCCTGTACGCTTCGTACTGCTCCATGGCGCACTTCAGATCGGAGAGGTAGAGGTCGCACAGGATGGCGAGATTGCGTCGCGCAAAGTGGAACAACGGAAACGTTTCGAGCGCCTTTTCATAGCTCGCTCGCGCGTTCGCGAACTGACCCTTCTTGCGGTAAACCATGCCCAGTTCGTTGTACGCAACGGGGTGACGTGGATTGAGCTCCAATGCCTTCTTCAGGCTCGCCTCTGCCCGATCGAGATCGCCCGTCCGAGCGTAGGCGATGCCAAGGTCGATATGCGCCGCGGTCAGCTGAGGCGCGCTCTGCGTCACTTTGACGAGGGAGGCGAGGCCCTGCTCGTAGTGCTCCTGCTGCAGCAATCGAACGCCGTTCTCATACTCGGCGCGAACGTCGGCGCTGAGGCGCGCGTTTTCCATGATCGTGAATCCGCCCGCGTCCTGCTGGATGTCCACGCGCGTAGGCTGCAGGTGTTTCTGCTGCCCGGATCTGTCCTTGACCGTCGGCATCGAGCACGCGGCAAGCGAAAGCGCTGCGGCGGCGACCAGCGTCCGCAAGATCCATGTCGCTTTCACATCAGCGTGCGACGGCATTCGCTGCTCCTGCCGCGGCCGCGGCGTCTACGTGCGATTCGTTCGTGGAACTCTCCGGCGTCGCGGTTCCCGGCGCCGCCTCGCCTTGAGGGGTCTGCGCCGGCGGGTTTGTCGACAGCGGGGCGGGGGGCTGCTGAGCGGTCTCGCCCGGCGCAGCCGCCACGCTCATATTGAGGGCGGCGGGCGTGCGATACACGTAGCCGTCGATAGAGCTCACGAAACCGCTGCTCACTTCAGGTTTGGCGTAACGCGCCGG
>DATAFY010000326.1:0-3189 GCA_036257205.1 Steroidobacter sp.
TTTGCGCCGAACAACGTTTCCGAGGACGCGAGGCGCACTATAACCTGACCTCGACTTCAGCATTGCCGATCCGGTCCAGGATGTTGACGGCTACATTGTCGCCATGTCGGCGCAACAACAGGTCCAGTCGCGCTCCACCGACCGGGAGATTGCGTATGCGGATCGAATCGATCCGTTCGGGCAGGCATGGATGAGCGAGACGCACCAGGCGTCGTTCGGCTTCGATCTCAAGGCCCAGGCACGCCTGGAGCAGTGCAAAGGGAGCCGCCGCGGCCCACGCCTGCGGTGCACAGGCCACAGGATAGAGCACCGGTCCTTTGCCGCGCCGTTGCTGCGTACCGCAGTAGAGCTCCGGCAGACGCCGCAAATCCATGTGGGCGGCGGCGTCGAAGATTGCGGTCGTGAGGCGCGCCGCCTGCGCCGAGTGACCATACCGGGCAAGTCCGAGCGCGATCAGCGCATTGTCGTGCGGCCAGATCGAACCGTTGTGATATGAGGCGGGATTGAACCTGCGCTCATGTGCACTCACCGTGCGCACGCCCCAACCCGTAAAGAATTCTCGCGTTGCGAGCGTCTGCGCCACCCGCGCAGCGCGCATCGGCGCGGAGATGCCCGCGAACAGAATCTGCCCGGCGTTTGAAGTGCGTACGCGGCAGGGACGCTTATGCGCGTCCAGCGCGAGTACGTACGTGCCGAGTTCCTCGTCCCAGAAGCTCGCCTCGAACTGCTCCGCCAGCTGGGCGGCCTGATTCAGCAGGCGTGCAGCGAACGCCCATTCGCCAAGCGCTTCGGCCATCGCCGCCCCCATGATCCGAGCCAGATACACGTACGCTTGCACTTCGCACAATGCGATCGGCGGCTCCGCCAATCGGCCGTCCGCATGGAAGACCGAATCACCCGAATCTTTCCAGCCTTGATTGGCGAGTCCACCGTCGCTGCGACGTCGATATTCCACAAAGCCGTCGCCGTCGCTGTCGCCATGTCGATCAATCCAGGCGAGCGCGGCTTTGACGTTCGGCCAGATCTGCTGCAGCGTCGTGCGATCGCCCGTGTATTTCCAGTACTGTCCCGCGAGCGCCACGAACAGCGGCGTCGAGTCGATCGACCCATAGTAGCGCTCGAATGGCACCTCTCCGAGGCGCGCAAGTTCGTCCTTGCGCGTCTCGTGCAGGATCTTTCCGGGCTCCGCATCCTTCAGTGGGTCTTCAACCTTCGCCTGATTCGCCGCGAGGAAGCACAATACGCCGCGCGCGAGCGAGGGATCGATCCAGAGCAATTCAAGCGCGGTTATCAGACCGTCGCGGCCGAACGCAGTCGAGAACCACGGCACGCCGGCGTAGGGGTAGGGACCGTACTCGGTATCAGTCACGAGCATCCACACGTCCGCCATCGATCGGCACAGCATGTCGTTCACTGAGCCGCTCGAGGTCTCCACTGCGGCTGAGCGGCGGCTCATCTCACGCACGGAGCGTCGCGCCGAACGCAGCGCCGGGATGAGGCGAGGCTCGAAAGGCCGGTCCTGGATCCTGCAGTGGACTGTGACGATGATCACTCTGCGCTGCTTCGGTTTGAGATCCAGATCGAACACGGCGCGCTGCTGCGTGAGCCGGATGGGCGCGGGTTGAAAGCAGACTTCTGTTGCGCGCGCGATTTGGTCGAGCGAGGCGTATTCGAATTGCACCCGGTCGCGGCCATGCACGCGCGCGCTCACTCGCCCCCGAGTCTGTCTGACTAAGCCTCGTACTTCGAATACGTCTACGAAGTCCGCGTCGAACTCTAGAGCGAGCCTCACCTGCTTGTTCTCTTCAGCGAAGCTTCGGACCGATAGCACTTCATAGCAGGTCGCTTCCCACAGGAATTTTGCTCGCGCGATGTGCATTGTGTCCTTCGGGAGATCGAGCAGATCCCCGCGCACCAGGTCCGGGTTGGTCAGATCTACGTCGAGTATTGCGTTGTTGCTGCGCACTGTGGAGCTGAGCAGCAATGGCGGGCGGTCTTCGATCGTCAAGCAAAGTCGAGAGAGAAACCGCATGTCCTCGTGAAACAGCCCCTGCGGGCTGCCGACGGAGCCCGACAAGTCGCCAAGAGGATCGAACAGCGCGAAGGTGTCGCCGTGCTTGAGCGTGCGCGGTCGCAGCTCCGCAAGCGAAGAAGTCGCGGCGATGTAAAAGTGTTGCAGCGATTCCGGGCTTTTCGCGGACGCTTCGGGCTGTGGCTGCATTCGGGCGCCTCAGGCCGCGGCTCGGCCAGCGTCCTTGCCTGCGAGTTTGGTGTAGATCTCCACGTAGTCCTTCGCCATGCGCTGCGCTGAGAAGCGCTGTTCGAACCGCGTGCGAATGGCGCGTCGGTCGAACATGGATATGCGGCGCAGTGCGTCAACCGCGCCCTCCATGGAGTCGACGATCCACCCCGTCACCCCGTGATCCACGACTTCCGGCACCGACCCTGCGCGCCAGGCGATGCACGGAGTCCCGCACGACATGGCTTCGATCAGCGCCAGGCCGAAGGGTTCCGGCCAATCGATCGGGAACAAGAACGCAGTGGCGTTGCCCAGAAAGTCGCTTTTTTCCTCTTCGCTGATTTCGCCGATGAATTCAACGTGCGGCTGCGACAAGAGCGGCTCGATGCGCGTGCGGAAGTAGTGCTGATCGGCGACGTCGACCTTCGCCGCGATCCGCAGCTTCAGGCCGGCGCGCCGGGCGATCTCGATGGCGCGATCTGGACGCTTCTCACGAGATATCCGCCCCAGGAAAGCCGCGTAGTTGCCCGCAGGATTCGGCTGGAAGCGGCATACGTTCATGGGCAGACCGTGGTAAACGGTGCCGACCCAGGTCGCTCCCGCGAGCGGCAGCCGCTGATGGTTCGAAATGGACGCGAGCGGCGCATCCGAGAATTCCGTGAACAGCGCCTTGTAGTCGGGCAGGTCGAGCCTGCCGTGCATAGTCGTGAGCGTCCGCTTGACGCCCAGAACGCGCGCGAGCGGGAAATGAACGTACTCGCTGTGAAAATGTACGATATCGAATTCAGCTACGCGCTGGCGCAGCTGCTCGAGCTGCAGAACGAGATAGGGCAGGCAGTCCTTGACGCTCGGATTCAGGCGCAGCGCCTTAGGCGTCGCGCTGATCAGTTCAGCGTTTGTGCGCGAATCACCGCTTGCGAAGAGCGTGACCTCATGACCCTGCCGCACGA
>DATAFY010000352.1:0-3467 GCA_036257205.1 Steroidobacter sp.
TTGCGGCGGAAAGGGGGGTGGCGGCGGTCTTGGCGTTCATGGGGGTCACACTGTGCCTCGCAGCTCGGTCAGCAGTACAGATTCAGATAGAGTGTCGGCCCGCCAGTACAGTTGTCTGCGGCAGCAATTCCCAATATTTTAGAGTTGCCTCGCTTTTGCCAGACCACAGCGTCCGTGAGCGCAAACTTAGCCATGTCCACTCATCCCGCCCTGCTGTACGAACGCGTCGCGCAGCTCGTGGAACGACAGATCTCCACGGGCGCGCTGCGCACGAATGAGCGGATTCCATCGGTGCGCGCGATGAGCCGCACTGCCAAGGTCAGCATCTCTACGGTCGTTCAGGCCTACGTGCACCTCGAGAACATCGGACTGATCGAGGCGCGGCCCCAATCGGGATTCTTCGTGAAGCCGCGAAACGAAGCTGCGCTGCCGGAGCCCCGGCCCAGGGCCTCGCGCCCTCGGCGCCCCGCCTCGGTAGCCGCCGAGGTTCTGGATATGTGCAGAGAGGCGCTGACGCGAAGCGACGTCGTGCCGCTGAACGGCGCCTTAGCCCCGCCGCCGTTCTATCCGACGCAACGGCTCAATAACCTCGTGCGCGAAATGCTGCGCGAACACCCGCTCAATGCCGGCGAATGCATTCTTCCGCCGGGCCACGCCGAACTGCGCAGACAGATCGCCAAGCGGATGGCGCTTGCGGGCGCGCCCGCCGACCCTTCGCACATCGTGATCACGAACGGCACGATGGATGCGATTACTCTGTCCCTGCAGGTCGTCTGTCGACCTGGCGACACGGTGCTTGTCGAGTCGCCGACCTACTTCGGCCTGCTGCAGGCGATCGAACATCTCAGTCTGAAGGTGGTCGAGGCGCCGAACCACCCCGGACGCGGCATCGACGTAGATGCAGTCAGAGCCGCCGCACGCAGTGCGAAGCTGGCCGCCGCGGTGCTGATGCCGAACTTCAACAACCCTGTCGGCAGCCTGACGCCTGACGACGTTAAGCGCGAAATCGTGCAGATCCTGACGAGCGCAGAGATCCCGATCATCGAGGACGACATTTACGGGGAGTTGCATTACGGCAGCGTGCGGCCGACGTCGATGCGCGCGTTCGACGATGCGGGCCTCGTCATTTCGTGCGGTTCGGTCTCGAAAACCATCGCTCCCGGCTATCGCATTGGATGGGCCGCCAGTCCACAATTTCATAACGAGATCGCACGCGCGAAGTTCTTTGCTTCGGTGGCCTGCCCGACGCTCCAGCAGCTCGTGCTCGCTCGCTATTACGCGAGCGGAGGCTACGATCGTTACCTGCGCAAGCTGCGTATGACCTTGGCCGCGAGCGCGCAACGTTTCAGTGAGGCCATTGCACGCTGTTTCCCCCCCGGAACGCGCATTGCGCGCCCTGCCGGCGGCCTCGTTCTATGGATCGAGCTGCCTCCAAACGTGGACGGCGCGGAGCTCTTTCGAACGGCGCTTGCAAGCCGCATCGGAATCGCACCCGGAGCTGTGTTCTCGGCAAAGGCCGAATATCGCAACTACATACGGATGAGCTGCGGCTTGCCCTGGACGACTACGATAGAACGCGCGATCGAGAAGTTGGGCAAATTGGTCAGCGCGATGTCCAAGAGCTGAGGCGGGTCCGCGTTATGCGGCTGCGGGCGAGCGCACAGAGGAGCGCGGCAGACTTGCCCGTTGAGCTCTGTGCACTGCATCTGGCGCTCGCTCGAGGACATTCACAGCATGGCCTCGCCGCGCGAGTCAGCCGCCATGCTCGCAAGCGCGGCCACATCGGCGTTCGACGGCAGCTGGGTCACGAATACCTCCCCTTCAGGCGGCGTTTGAGCCTGCCAGACGCTCCAGCCCAGCGCGCCAAGGGCCGCGAAATTGACCGCGACCGAAGCCGCGAAAGCAATGACATGTTTCATGACTGCTCTCTCCACTGTAGAGCGCGCACAAGATTGCGCTTGCGGCCGAAGTATTCCGGACGTTTGTTACGGCTCTCCGGCTGCTCCGGTTGCAGCAACATTGCACGCTGTTCACGCTCAAGCCGACGCCGGTCGGCCTGTAGCTTCGCCACCGCCAAGAACGTGTACTCGTCCACGTTAGTCTCCTTGAGATATGCATCTCGGTAATGGAGGAGTAGCCTAGGCCTGGTCGATCGCGGCGAAAAGCGATACTTTTTGCGCCGGATCTATGACCCGGCGTCATATGTCAGGAAAAACACTCGTGAGCGGAAGTGAAGAGGCGCCGCCCAGCCGCTGGTTGAGCAGTCGTCGCTAGCACATGATGAAACGTATTCCCGTCGGCCCGTTACGCGCGTTCGACGTAGCCGCCCGTAATCTCAACCTGAGCGCCGCCGCCGAAGAACTCAGCGTGACGCACGCTGCGGTAAGTCGGCAGGTGAAACAACTCGAGGAACGATTGGGCGTGAGACTGTTCGAGCGCTTGCCGCGCGGTCTGAAGCTGACGGCCCATGGAGCATTGCTCGCCGAAGGTACGCGCGAAGCCTTCGATCGGCTTGCAAGCGCGCTCGAAGACGTATCGGTTCCAGCAGTGCGAAGCAGGCTCACGATCTCGACCTTCTCGTCGCTTGCCGCGCGCTGGCTGATGCCGCGCCTGCATGCGTTCGCGGCGCTGTTCCCGGAAGTCGATCTTCAAGTCGTGACGACGGCGCGTCTTGTGGATTTTTCACGAGAGGACGTGGACATCGGCATACGCTTCGGGACGGGCCGCTATCCCGGGCTGCACGTAGTCCCGCTGTTCAAGCCAAAAGAAGTGGCCGTAGCTGCCCCAGCGTTGCTCGAGCGCGGCCCTCGGATCAACACGTTCGCGGATCTGCGGCATCACACGCTGCTGCACGATGACTCGCACCGCGAGTGGATCCGGTGGCTGGAAGCCGCTGGCGCGAAAGGGATCAACGCCCGGCGCGGGATTATCTGCGGCGATCGCAACTCGATGTTGCAGGCGGCGCTGGAAGGTCAGGGCGTCGCGCTCGCTTCGGAGGTATTCGCCGCAACTGAACTCGCGGCAGGGCGGCTCGTGAAACTGTTCAACGTCGAAGTGGCGATGGAGTTTGCGATCTACGCCGTCTGTTTGCCGCGTCGATTGAATGATCCTGTCATAGGCGGGACGCTGGAATGGCTGACCCGAGAGGCGGCGGGCTCTGCCGACGCGCACCCGCCCGCCCCATGAGGCCCGGCGCCCGGGATTGCTGCAAGGCGGGTCTCACTTCTTCTTGAACAGCGCGTCGAGTTCAGCTCTCGCCCTGTCGCCGGCAGACGATGATTGCGGCGGCGCGCCGCCGCCTCCAAACAGCGAGTCGAGTTCGGCCCGGGCTTTCGCGGCAGCTTCAGTCGGGGCGGAGGAGTACGCCTTAGGGCGCGGCTTGAAGTAATCGCAGAAGTTCGCGCGCTCCTTGTCCTTTACTTCCTCGGCGATCGTCTCGCGACAGTGCTTCGCCACGGACGTGCTGT
>DATAFY010000387.1:0-5841 GCA_036257205.1 Steroidobacter sp.
TGCAACTCACGCGCGAATGCGCACAAGTCCCGAATCCGCTGCGTCGTAGTGCGCTGAGGGATGCTCATCTGGCAACGGACAAAGCGCAGTACAACGGACGCCGGCCAGCGCACGACTCATCCGCCAGCCCTGAGGCGGCCACGCACGACGCTCACCGCGACCGACAGCACAAACGCGAGGAGCGCCAGCGCGTTCAACAGGCCGCCCGCAACGCGCACGGGAAGCGCGCCGCTCAGGTCGCCGCCGATGCGCATGAACAGGGAGATGTGCAGTAGCACCAAGGGTGCGTAGAAGGTCGGGTGATACGGCATCGGCGCCTCGAGCACCGCTGGAAAAATGAGGGGCGCGTGCCCGAACACCATCGAAAATACGAAACCGAGGAGCACGGCGTGCAACGCAGCGTCGTAAGAAAGCGTCCCGGCGTGCAGGCCGCCGCTCGCAAGGATGATCACGCCGCCGAACGCCAACCACACGTAGCCAGACAATAGACACACGGCAATGAAGCGCGTCAGCCCACTCTGGCGCACGGTCCGACGCGCCACGTCCTGCCGTAGCAGCCAGATAGCCAACCCCGACAGTGCGCCGCCCAGGAGCAAGGTTCCCACCCGCTGCGTGAGCGAGGATAGGAGAACAGCGCCGAACAACAGCGCGGCGATGAGGCCGAAGAGCTGCAGCGCTCGGGGCGAGGGCGGCAACACACGGGATAATTCGAGCCGCTCGCCGGCAATCGTCAAGCTCAAAAATGCGATCCAGTATGGGAGGATCGCCGGCACGGCGCCGCCCGCCAGCCAGAACAGATTGCCTGCGAGCCAGCACGCGGCTCCCGCAAGGAGACATAGCGTGAAAGGCGCCCGCTGCTGTGCATAAATGCGCGCCGACCCGAGCAGCAGCGCGGCGCTTCCAAGCACGAACAACGCCGCCGCAAAGCGCTCATATCCGCCGACCGCAGCGAGCGATCCGAGGCCGGCGAAGAAGGGCCCGAAGTAGGCCCAGCGCCGCGCGATCGCAACCGCTCGCTCAAGGCTGATGACTGTACCGAAGAAGCCACAGATCATGAGCGGCCCATGCAGCATGAGTAAGCGGGGGGAGGGTAGAGGAATGCGCCAGCCCAGACGCGTGAGACCGACTAGCACGCCGGCCGCGAGCGAGAGCATGCCCAGCACTAGCAACGGCAAGCGCAGGGCGGGTCGCACGTCAGCCACGGTCACCAGCCGAAATGCTGTTTCGCGTGCTCGGACATCATTCTTGGGTTCCATGGCGGATCCCAGACGAGTTCGACCTCAATATCGCGCACCAACGGCGCGACGGCCTCGATCGCACGCCGCGCCTCATCGACGATCATGGACCCCATCGGACATGACGGCGTTGTCATCGTCATTCGCACGTGCACGCGATCGGCAGCCGTTTCGATTCCGTAAACCAGGCCCAAATCCACGACATTCAATCCCACCTCGGGATCGAGCACCGATCGCAGGCCTTCGCGGATGTCTTCCTCATTTGGGGTCATGTCGAGCGTTCCAGACCGGACATGCAACACTGTCTGCAGAGAGCTCTCCGCAGGTACTGATCTACATCAAGTCAAGCGTAGAAAATCACAGGGGCGGATAGCGGATGGCGCATAGCCGCGTTGTTCATTTCATCTCGCAGGAGAGCTCGCACGCACGGGCCTGTGCGGCGCCCCAGGATCTTTCCTGCCCGTTTCGCCCGTCCCGCGATGCGCTGTCCGCAATCCGCGTCCGCAATCCGCAACCACCACCTTGACCTGGGATGTCCCACAATCGACAGTACGGCGTCGTCGTTCCTTCTCGAGCCTAAAATGACACCACGGAACTCAATACTCGAACGGCACATCGGCCACGGGCCGCCGCGCCCTCTGCGATTAGCCGCCACAGTGCTCCTCTTGCGCGACGGAGACGCAGGGATCGAGGTGCTGATGATGCGCCGTCATGCCGAGATGTCGTTCGGCGGGGCATGGGTGTTCCCCGGAGGCACGATCGACGATGCGGATCTTGAGGCCTCGATCCAGTCGCGATGGCCGACCGCGCAGTGCATGCGTTGCAGGGAGCGGCTCGCCATTGCGAATGCGCCAGCTGCTTCGTTGGAAGCGGCCGTCGGCCTGCACGTGGCTGCATGCCGTGAGGTGTTCGAAGAAACAGGCATTCTGCTGGTGCGGAGCGCCACGGGCGCGCCTTCCGAACAGCAACTCGAGCGCATTCGCTCGCGTCGTGAGCAGATCTCCGCGCAAGCGGGCGCTTTTGCGGACATGCTCGCCGCCGAGAATCTACACCTCGACTTTGACGCGCTTGTCTACTGGGCTCACTGGATCACGCCTGTCGGCGTGCCAAAACGCTACGACACGAGGTTCTTTGCTGTGCAGGCGCCGCCGGAACAGACTGCGATGGCCGATGCGCGCGAGTCCAGCGAATTCGCGTGGGTGGAGCCTGGCGTCATGGCTGCAAACGGCGGGGCCAGCCTTCTGCCGCCGACTTTCATTACGCTCCTGGATCTCGCCGCGAGCGCAGCCCAGCACAGATCGGCCGCAGCGATGCTCGCCACAGAGGCGAGCCGTGTCGCGATTCCGATCATGCCGAAGCTGAAGCGCGAAGGCTCTGAGATGGTGACGCTCTTTCCCTGGGACCCGGAGTATGCATCGACGCAAGCCGAGGGCGTTCCCCTTTGCTGTGACCCACCTGCCCAGCTGCGCCGGCTTCCCTCGCGCTCGGTGATCAGCAGATAGAGAATTGGATCGATGGCGGATAGGGGCGCAGTGCACCGTCTCTGTCTTGCGCTATCCGAGCGGCTATCCCCCGACGTGCGCAGCGATTATCCCGTCTTCAATCGTATCAGCCCCTCCTGGGCTACGCTCGTGACGAGTTTGCCTTCACGCGTGTAGATCAGGCCGCGATTGATGCTGCGAGCGCCGCCGCTCCAGGGACTGTCCTGGGCGTATAGCAGCCACTCGTCCATGCGGATGTCCTCGTGAATCCAAAGTGCGTGATCGGGGCTTGCGTCTTGGATCCGGCCAGTAGTCCAGTGAATGCCATGCGGCAGCATCCCTGCCGTCGCGATCCCGTGCGACCTGATACACAATTGAGACCTGCGGGTCGCCTGAGCGCACAAAGTAGGCGTGCAACGAATGGACGGGCCGGTCGGCATCGACCGTGCGGCACGCAGTCATCAACGCCTGCCCGACAACCTCACCGCCGAAGATCCGCACCCACCACTCGTCCGTGCGCGGTCCGCGAAAAAAATCAGTCTCTATCTACTCCAGTTGCAGCACGCGGATGAGATTGGCGATCACCGCGGTCGCTTCCTGCTCGTCGGCCGGGATTGAGGTCGATGTGTTGTGAGTCATGGCGCGAAACGCGTGAGTATACATCCCAGTTTGCCAGCTCAGACGCTGCGGCGCGATAGTGTGGAGAGTGCCGTCCTCGCGCATGCTCTGTTCGTGCTTGTGCAGCAGAAGCTGCGGACAACGCACAAGTTACAGCGCGGTACCATCGGGTTCCGGAAATGGGGGAATCGAAGATCGGAGTTGGACGGAGTGTGGGATTCGAGACTCGCAATTCGGCTACTGGGGATCGGATGTTTGTCCTGTCTCCCCCTCGAGGAGAGTCAAGGTCAAAGGCTGCGAAGCGCTAACCGCCAACCCTAAGGCTAAATCGCCAACTGCTTCCGCATTCTGTGTTCTTGGTTGTCCGTTGTGCGTAGAAGTCGGCAGGCTTTCTGGACAAACGGAGACGCACGACACGTTCCATCTGGGAGACGAATGAGATGAGCGGACCTTTGTCGGGACATAGGGTGATCGAGATCGCGGGACTCGGGCCCGCGCCGTTTTGCGCAATGATGCTCGGGGATTTGGGCGCCGAGGTGATTCGCGTCGAGCGAGTTTCTGCGCCAGAAGGTGCGCGCGCGTCCCGCGATCCGTTGCTGCGCAACCGTCGTTCGATCGCTTTAAATCTAAAACATCCCGCAGGCGTCGAGGCGCTTCTGAAACTGGTGCAGTCCGCGGACGCGCTGATCGAAGGTTGTCGGCCCGGTGTGGCGGAGCGCCTCGGCATCGGTCCCAGCGTATGCCTAGAAAGAAATCCGCGGCTCGTTTACGGACGCATGACTGGATGGGGGCAGGACGGCCCGCTTGCGCAGGCCGCCGGCCACGATATCAACTACATCGCGCTTTCAGGCGCCCTGCATCTCATCGGCCCGCCCGGCGGCAAGCCCGTGCCGCCGCTCAATCTGGTCGGCGACTTTGGCGGCGGCGGTATGTTGCTGCTTGCAGGCGTGCTCGCCGCGCTACTCGAAGCAAGCCGTTCGGGACGCGGTCAGGTGGTGGACGCCGCGATGCTCGACGGCTCGGTCGCGTTGCTGGGCATGTTCTTCGGCTTTCGTGCTGAATCGTATTTCCGCGACGTTACCGGCGAGAACTTCCTCGCGGGGGGCGCACCGTTCTATGACACGTACGAGACGAAGGACGGCAAGTACGTCTCGATCGGTTCGCTGGAGCCGCAGTTCTATGCGCGATTGCTCGAGAAGCTCGGCCTGCAAGACGAGAAGTTCCATGGGCTCGGCATGATGACGGTCGATGATCCTAAGGCGCGAAGCAAGTGGCCGGCGTTGCGTCAGGCATTGACTGAAAAGTTCCGCAGCCGGACCCGCGACGAATGGCGCCAGGTGCTTGAAGGCGCCGATGTGTGCTTCGCACCCGTGCTGTCGCTAGAGGAGGCTGCGCGCCACCCGCACAATGTCGCACGGGAGACGTTCATCGAGATCGACGGCGTAGTTCAGAACGCGCCGGCGCCGCGCTTCAGCCGGACGAAGTCGGCGCGCCCCACGCCACCGCATCGACTAGGCGCCGATACGGATGCTGTTTTCAGCGAGGCTGGTCTGAGCGGAGCGGAAATCGCGAAGTTGCGAGCGGACGGCGCGCTCGGCTGATAGAAACCGGATAACGATCGGTGGGCGCGTTCCCCGCCTGCGCTGCACTATCGAAGCAATTCAGGTGCGAACGGACGTGAGTGCGTCTGCGGTTGATCAATTTTCTTCCAGAAGCAAGGGTGCGCCGAACGCGGTTTAGCGAGCGAGCTGTCGAGAAATTGCGGGAAGGGCGCGACGTGCAATGGCGTGTCCCAACGGGCTGTAACACTGACACAAAAAGTCTTAGCCGATGACGGAACCGGGCTCGTGGCAGAACGTTGCAAACACCGACAACAACGTTCTCGAGCCTGGATTCAAAAATGGCGGCGATTGTTGCGTGCTGTTCCAAGGCAGGACTTGCCGTGATTCGCGCGCTCGGCGAGCGCGGCATTCCCATCGCGGGCGTGTATTTCGGGAAGAATCAGGTTGGCGCGGCGTCGCGCTTCGTAACCAAAGCGTATTCGTTTCCGGACCCGAGCGAAGACGAAGAGTCATTCATCGACGCGCTGCTCAGGCTCGAGCGCCGCTGGGACGGCGCGGCGCTGTTTCCCACGGATGACGCCAGCCTAGTGGCGGTCTCGCGTCATTGGCGTTTGTTGGAGCAGCGCTACGGTCTTGTGTCGCAGCCTTGGGAGCTCGTCGGCAAGCTGATCGAAAAGCATCACACTTATCGCATTGCGCTGGAGCATGGAGTTCCCTGCCCGAGCCTGCAAATGGCGGGTTCGCTCGAGGAGAGTCTGGAGTTCACCGCGCGCATCGGTTTTCCATGCCTTTTGAAGCCTTCGGTCGGGCACCTGTTCTTCAAGCGTTATCGCAAGAAGATGCTCATGGTGCACAGCGAAGCCGAATTGCGCGAGCACATGAAAACCGTCAGGGAGTATGGCGGGCAGCTCATGCTCTGCGAGTACATTCCGGGCGGCGACGAGT
>DATAFY010000455.1:0-2632 GCA_036257205.1 Steroidobacter sp.
AACTTCCCTGTGGCGGTCTGGTCGTGGAACGCGTTCCTGGCCGCGGTTTGCGGGGATGTGAGCGTGTGGAAACCCTCGCCCAAGGCGCCGCTGTGCGCCGTGGCGGTCCAAAAGCTCGTCAATCGCGTGCTGAGCCGACACGGGTTTCCGGGAATATTCCAGCTGTTCATCAGCGCCGGCACGGAGCTCGCGGAGAGATTCGTGGATGACCGCCGCGTTGATCTGGTCTCCTTCACCGGCTCGACCGCGGTCGGCCGCAAGGTCGGCGAACGTGTGGCCGCGCGGCTGGGCAAGAGCCTTCTTGAGCTCGGCGGGAACAACGCGATCATCGTGGATGAGTTCGCGAACCTGGACCTCGCCGTGCCATCCATTGTCTTCGGCGCGGTCGGCACCGCGGGCCAGCGCTGCACGAGTACGCGCCGCGTGTTCGTACATCACTCGCGCGCGCGTGATCTCGAGAAACGGCTCCTGCGCGCGTATTCGCAGGTGCGCATCGGCGACCCGCTCGAGAAAGGCACCCTCATGGGTCCGCTGATCGACGCAAGCGCGGTCGAGCGCTACAGGCAGGCGATCGAGGCGGCGCGGCGCGCGGGCGGCGCCGTGCTATGCGGGGACAAGGCGCGCGCGCCGGGGAACTTCGTCGAGCCGACGATCATCCGCGCCCAGGCCGACTGGCCCATCGTCCAGGCCGAAACCTTTGCGCCGATTCTTTATCTCATCGAGTTCAGCTCGCTGGACGATGCGATCGCGATGCACAACTCGGCCCACCACGGCCTGTCCTCCGCCATCTTCACGGACAACCTGCAGCACGCCGAGCGCTTCCTGTCCGCCATGGGCAGCGACTGCGGCATCGCCAACGTGAACATCGGCACCTCGGGCGCCGAGATCGGCGGCGCGTTCGGCGGCGAGAAAGATACAGGCGGCGGCCGCGAATCCGGGTCCGACAGCTGGAAGGCCTACATGCGACGTCAGACCAACACCGTCAACTGGAGCCGCGAATTGCCGCTCGCGCAAGGAATCGACTTTAAGGTGGCTCCGTAGAGCGCCGGGCGGCTGGACGCTGGCGAGCGTCCAGTTGCGAAGTCCGCTCAAGAGCGCTGCGCCTCGGCGCGCGCCTTCTCGATTTGTTCGGCGACGCGCTTTTCCGACACTGGCGCCGCGGTGCGCAGATCCTGTGCAAACAGCGACACGCGCAGTTCCTCGATCATCCATTGCAGTCGATCCAACTCATCGGTGGAGTGGGCGCGATGTGATTGCGCCTTCATCTGCTGGAACGCACGCATGGCGGGCTCGAGCTTGGCCATCGACTCGGCATCGCGCTTTTGATTGGCGGGGGCCTTTTCAAGTCGGCGCGTCAGAGCCTTGAGGTATCTCGGCAGGTGCGGCCATAGCAACGGCGCGGCGCCGCTCGGGAAGTCCGGCGGAACGAGCGCATCGAGCTGCGCCGAAACCTCGCGCTGCAAGGATTCGAAAGCCGGGGAGCCCAGGGTCTTGAGCTTCTGCCGAGCGGCTCTTGCCGCGCGCAGCGTCTCCAGGGTCTGCGCCATCACGCGGTCCGCGACCTCGCCGAACGATGCTCGACGCGCATCGAGCAGGCGCTGAAACTGCTCCTGGTCGCGAGGGAGCGCCTGGAGCTCCCGCAGGAAGCAATCCGCAAACGCACGCTCGGCCAGGGACTCAGCCATCGGTCCGGCGCGGTTCATGCCCTGCCCGAGCAGCGCCAACTCGCGATCATCCGCACAGCGCTTGCGCGCATACTTGTACTGCTCGGGGAGCGCCAAGATCGCCAGGCGCAACACTCCGCGGCGAAGCAGGGCCTCGGCCTCGGCCGCGCTGGCCGCCTCCGCCACTTCAACGCCGTCGCCCCGGTCCCGCAGCGTCGGATGCACGGTGAAGCGCAACCCGCGCCGTTCGACGGTTCGCTCGAGCGGCAGCGCCCCAAAATCCCAGCTGCGGTGCGCGGCGTCGGTCGAAGGCGCGGCGGCTCCGCACTCGCGACCCCGAAGCTTGCGTTTGATCTCGGCGAGATCCCGCCCTTGCGCAAGCACGCCTCCATTCAAATCGATCACCCGTATGTTGAACCTCAGGTATTCCGGCAGCGGCTGTGACGCGATCTGCTCGGCAGTGACGGCGCCGCCGCCGTTTCGCGCCAACCAGTTCGCCAGAGCCGCATTGAATTCCTGATCCGGATCCAGTTCGGATGCTGCGCGCAACGCATGCTCGGGAACCGGCACGAAGGATTTGCGAACCGCTTTGGGCAGCCCACGCAGCGTTTCGGTAATCTTCTCGAGCCGCCAGCCCGGAACCGGCGAGGAGAACGCCGCAGGTTGCGCGGCGCTCAGCAGCGGCAGCGGCAGCAGAATCGTCGCGCCGTCATCTGCAGCCCCCGGCTCGAAGCGATAATGAATCGGCAGGGCGTTGCCCTGTACTGGCCAGCTGTCCGGATAAGCCTCGGGAGTGATCTCGCGCGCCTCGCGTCGCGTGAGATCCTCGATCGACATCATGAGGGCTTGCTCCCCCCCAAGGGCGATCGCGCGTGCACTGCAATCGCTTTGCGCGGCCGCATCGGTGCTGCAGCTTCCGCCGTGTGCGACGGCTGGCGCGTGAGTAAGCCATTTCTGGAGCGCAGCGA
>DATAFY010000468.1:0-5078 GCA_036257205.1 Steroidobacter sp.
CACCGGACTGGGTCTGGCGCTCGTAGCCGCGCAGAAGGGCTATCGCGTGATCTTGGTGCTCCCCGACAAGATGAGCCAGGAGAAGATTTTCAACCTGCGCGCGCTCGGGGCGGAAGTCGTCCTGACGCGTTCGGACGTCGCCAAAGGACACCCCGAGTACTATCAGGATCTCGGCGCCGCTATCGCTAAGAAGACGGGCGGCTATTTCATCAATCAGTTCGCCAATCCGGACAATCCGAAAGCGCACGAGGAAACGACGGCGCCCGAGATCTGGGAGCAAATGGGACGCCGCCTCGACGCCGTCGTTGTGGGCGTCGGCTCGAGCGGCACTATCGCCGGCCTGGCGGCGTTTTTCAAAAAGCATGCGCCGCACGTCGAGTTGGTGCTCGCCGATCCATGCGGCTCAATACTGGCCGAATACATCGAGACCGGAAAAACCACTGAGAAGGGATCCTGGCTGGTGGAAGGGATCGGCGAAGACTTCATTCCGGCGATCTGCGATTTTTCCTTGACCCGCCGCGCGTACAGCATTCCCGATGGAGAGTCTTTCTCCGTCGCTCGCGAATTACTGCAGAAGGAAGGCGTACTGGCGGGATCGTCGACAGGCACGCTGCTCGCCTCCGCGCTGCGTTATTGCCGAGAGCAGCGTTCGCCGAAGCGAGTGGTAACGATCGCGGCGGATACCGGCGCACGCTACCTATCGAAGCTATACAACGATTTTTGGATGGAGGATCAGGGGTTCATCGAGCGCGAGAAGTATGGCGATTTGCGCGACCTCATCGGCCGTCCTCACGGACAACGGGCTACGATTACCGTCGGCCCGAACGATGTCTTGACCACCGCACACAATCGTCTGCGCAATGCCGGGTTCTCGCAGCTGCCGGTGATGGACAGTGATAAATTGATCGGGGTCGTTACGGAAGACGACATCCTGCGCTTCGCGTTCGGGCGTCCCGAACGGTTCAATGAACCCGTAAAGAGCGCCATGACCACGGCGTTTCTGCGCGTCGAGAAGAACACATCGATCAACAATCTGGTCGCCATGCTCGAGGTGCGCTCATCCGCAGCCGTCATGGACGGCGAGAAGTTTCTTGGGCTGATTACGCGCTCGGACGTACTCAATTATCTGCGCAGGCAAATGTGAACCCCATGCTGCGCAGAGCCGACGCTGGAGACTAAAAGACTCGGAGATCCTGAATCCGCAGTCTCGAGCGTCCAGCGCCGCCCGCGACGGCGGACAAACGCACACAACGCGGCAAAGCACGCATCGACTATTCACAAACCAACAGGTTGCTAGTTACCGGTAACACGTCATGTCCGACTCCAATCACCATCGCTTCGCCACCCGCTGCATTCACGGCGGCCAGTCGCCCGATCCGTCGACGGGCGCCGTCATGCCGCCGATCTACACCACGTCCACTTATGCGCAGTCGAGCCCCGGCGTTCATCAGGGCTACGAGTATTCGCGGACCGGCAACCCGACTCGCGCCGCCTGGGAGCGATGCGTTGCGGATCTCGAAGGCGGCGTGAGTGGATTTGCCTTCGCCTCAGGCATGGCGGCGACCAGCACGCTGCTCGAATTGCTCGATGCGGGCAGTCACATCGTCGCCATGAACGATCTGTACGGCGGCACGTTCCGGCTGTTCGAGCGCGTCCGCCGCCGCAGCGCACAGCTTGAAATCACGTTCGCGGATCTTGCGGATCCGCAAGCGCTCGAGGCCGCGGTGCGGCCCGAGACGCGAATGATCTGGATTGAAACGCCGACAAACCCGACGCTGAGGCTCGTCGACATCGCACAGGTCAGTGGGTTTGCGCGTCGCCGAGGCGTACTGACCGTGGTGGACAACACGTTCGCAAGCCCGTGGGTGCAGCGTCCGCTGGAGCTCGGCGCGGACATCGTCATGCACTCCGCAACCAAGTACCTCAACGGCCACTCCGACATGATCGGCGGCGTGGCAGTCGCATCGACGAGCGAATTGGCGGAGCGCATCGGTTTTCTGCAAAACGCGGTCGGCGCGATTAGCGGGCCATTCGACAGCTTTCTCGCGCTGCGGGGCGTGAAGACGCTGGCGCTGCGTATGCGCCAGTCGAGCGAGAACGCCCTTGAAATCGCCGGTTGGCTCGAACGTCACCCGCGCGTTGCACGCGTACTGTATCCCGGGCTGCCCAGCCACCCGCAGCATGAACTCGCAAAACGGCAGATGAAGAACGGCTACAGCGGGATCGTCACTTTCTTCGTGAAGGGGGGACTCAAGGCAGCTCGGAGCTTCCTCGAACGCTGCCGTGTCTTCACGATCGCCGAGAGCCTCGGGGGCGTCGAGAGTCTGGTCGACCACCCGGGACTGATGACGCACGCGTCGATTCCCGCAGACAAGCGTGCGGCGCTCGGCATCGACGATTCGCTGATCCGGCTATCCGTCGGCATCGAAGACGTCAAGGATCTGCTCGACGATCTGGCTCAGGCGCTTGGCGATTCGTGACGTAAATCTCGCGCTCAGCGGTTGCGGAATCTTCATGTAGACGCACGGCTTGGCGCCGCGGCGCAGGACGCGCCGCGGCGTTGCCAATCGCGAATCAGAACGCCATCATCCTGCGCCGCGGCGCTTGGAGGTCTGGGCGCGGCGAATTAAAAAAACGACACAGGGAGCATCGACATGGTGATTCAACCCGAACGGCCGCAATCTATCGGCGGCGTGCTTGATACTACGTTTCAGCTGTACAAGGCTTCCGTGGCCAAGGTCTGGCCCGTCTGCCTTGTGGCGGCCATCGCCAGCGTCTTGCCGTCTGTTTACGTGCTCTCCGTCGGCGGCGCGAATCCGCTCAACGCAGTGCAGGCGATGTCGAATTCGATGTACTGGGTTGTGTATGCAGCGACGCTGACCCTGTCGTTATGGGTCGCAGCCGCGCTCCTCACGCAGCAACATGGAATTGGCGTGGGCGAGAATCCTGGCGCGAGCGGCGCGCTCAGGGCGGCGACAGGGCGCGTGCCGGCGCTCTTCGGGATGGCGATTCTGTTCATCATCGCCCTGCTTCTTGGCATGATTCTGCTGGTGATCCCGGGCATGATTCTGATGGTGAGCCTCATGCTGGGAGCGACTCTAGTCGTTCTGGAACGCAAGGGGCCGGTGGAAGCGCTCAAGGGCAGTCACACGCTGGTTTGGGGCGATTGGTGGCGATCAGCAGCAACTGTGACGATCGCTTTCATCCTCGTAGCAGTCGTTTACGCGGCGATCGCATTCTTGATGGGCATTGTGATTGGTGCGGTCGGAGTGTCCAGCGATGACGCATTTCTCGCCGGGATGGTGATGGCTTTGCTGCTCAGCGGGCTGATGACATTTATCGTCTCACCGTTCTACACAGCGCTGCTGATTACGCTCTACTGGGATCTCAAGTTGCGCAAACAGGGCGGTGATCTCGCCGCGCGCGTGGCGGCGCTCAATCCGGCGTAGCGGCCAGGGCGGCGCGAGTATGCGCGAAACGCTGCTTGCGCTGCTGATTTGGGCGGCGCCGATCGCCTGGCCGCAGGCGAGGGCGCTCGCCGACTCATCGCAGCATCAAGCGGCGACAAAGCTCTTCGATGGCTGCGCAGACTCCGCACCCGTAGAGGCGATCGGTCTTGAAGCGCTCGAGGCGGCGTGCCCGGGCCTGCAACGGGCGATCGCTGAGTCTGCGTATGCGCCTTTCATTTCCGACAAACAGCGCGCCGAGTTGAGCGGCGAGGCGCTCTATGAGCTCAAAACGCTCATGGAGCGCGATGCTGCGAACACTTCGGTCGCCCGTGCGCCGGACCTCGCCGAGCTGATGCTGGTTATGAAGTCGCTGCAGCAAGAACAGCAGAGCGCGGCGCCCGTCACGTGGTTTGAACGCCTCAAGCAGTGGCTGCGGAAACGCTTCGTTCGCCAGCAGGACGAATCCTGGCTTAAGCGTTGGCTCGAGCGCATCGAGATCAATCCCACGCTGAGAGACGGCATTGCGATCGCCTCGATCATTCTTATCATCGGGCTGGCGCTCGTTTTTCTCATCAACGAGCTACGCGTCGCGGGCGTGTTTCGTCGCGATGCGCCGCGGCGGCTCGCTGCGCGCGGGGACGGTTCGGGCGCTCAGGTCTCGGCGGCGCTCGTCGATCTCGATCGCACGCCGCTGCACGAGCGTGCGTCCCTGCTGTTTCGCCTGCTCGTGGCTGCGCTCGTGCGAAGCGGTCATTTGCAGGCCGAGCGCAGCCTTACGCATCGTGAGCTGGTCAGGCGCGCCGCGCTCGGGGATGACTCGCAACGTGCATGCTTTCAGAGCGTGGCCCTGCTGGCGGAGCGTATCGTGTACGGCGGCGGTGCGCCGCTGGGCGAAATGGATTCCGTGATTTCCGACGGGCGTAAACTCCTCGACGTTTTGAGCGGCGCCGCGCGATGAAGGATCGGCTGCTCACATTCGCACTCGCGGCGGCCGCATTCGCCCTTTTTTACGTCTTGCTGGCTCCGAAGCGCCCGCCGCCGCAGGAGCGCGTGACGCGTCCGACTACCACTGAGAAAGGGCCAAACGGGTACTACGCGCTGGAGCAGTGGCTGAGGCGCGCAGGCTTCAGCGTGATGTCGCTGCGTGAGCGCTTCGTACGACTCGACGCGATGGACGGCGCAGGCCAGGGAAACCTCCTGATCACAACTGTCCCCTACGTGCATCCGCTGCGGCATTCGGAGACGCAGCCGCTGCGCGCATGGGTGGCGCGCGGCAACACTTTGCTCGTGCTGGCCGGGCTCTCTGATACGCCCGAGTGGTCGAAGGTCCAAGATCCCGGCTTCATGACCAGCATAGAAGCCATGACGGGCCTGACGTTTATCCAAGACTTCGCAAAGGTCGCGGAGAATGGCGAGGCATCTGAGCCGGCGCGGGAGAAGGCTCCTACGGAGGGTTCGGCCGCCGAGGCGGAAAACGCCCTTCGCAACGACGAGCCGCGCAGGTATGAATTGCGCCCGAACGGCGCCCATCCTCTGTTGAAGGGGGTGAACCTCGTCAGCGCTCTGTCGGAGTATCCCACTGCAAAGTGGCGAGCCGCGCTTGGCCCCGATCGGTTGCTGCTCGAGCTT
>DATAFY010000484.1:0-3127 GCA_036257205.1 Steroidobacter sp.
CCGTGCGCGGGCGCTGGCCGGATCTCGCCGTCGCGGGCGAGGCCCACGGACGCGATCTGAGCGCCGGCGCTGTTCGGCTGCGCTCGCTGGCGTTCAGTGCAGACCTCGCACATGTGCTCAATCCAGAGGGCGTCGTGCAGGCGGATCTCGCCGGCCTCGTCGCGGCTGGCTTGGAGTTTTCGGGCGTACACGCACGCGCGTCGGGCGGGCCTGCCGCCCATCGGCTGACGGTGCGTGCGAGGGGTTCGCCGCTCACTCTGGATCTGGACCTGGAAGGCGTGCGTTCCAACGGCCGCTGGTCCGGCTCGCTGCAGCGCTTGGTCTTCGATGTGGAGAACGCGGCGCGACTCACGCTGCGCGAACCGGTGCGCCTCGCTGCAAACGAAAACGCGTTCGAGATGTCGCGCGCCTGCCTTGCGGACCGGGGGATCGAGGTGTGCGCGAGCGCGGCGGCGCAACGCGACGGCGCGCTGCATGCCAGCTATTCCATCGTCAATGTCCCGCTGCGACTCGCGAATGTCTTTGCGAGCGCCAAGCTCCCGCTGCAATTTGACGGCTTATTGCAGGGCGAGGGCGATGTGCGACGCACCCCGGGAGGCGAATTGTTCGGCAGCGCGGAAATTCATTCACCCTCAGGCAGCCTATCGCGCGTCTCTGAGGCTCAGGGCCCAGAAACGGCGCAGCATCAGACGCTCTTGTCGTGGCGCGATTTGCGCATCGCTGCGAATCTCGCCGGCGTCGATGCACGCGCGACGCTGAACGCGACGATCCAGAACAATGGCTCTGTGCGTGGCGAGGCGAGCGTGCGTGGTCTGGGCCAGGATGAGACGCCGATCTCAGGCCGTCTGCTCGCGAGTCTGCCTGACCTCGCACCGCTCGCAGTGTTCGCGCCCCAAGTCGATCATGTGCAGGGTCGCGCCGATGCCGACTTCAGCGTCGCCGGCGCATTGCAGTCGCCGCAGATCACCGGCGAATTATCGGCGAGCAACCTGGCTGCCGACGTACCGGCGATGGGTCTGCGTTTGAAGAACGGGCGCCTCGCCGCGAGGCCTGCGACTTCCGGCGAGATCGCCCTCTCCGGCAGCCTTGAATCCGGCGATGGACGCCTTGCGTTCGCAGGCCGCATGACTGCGGACGGTGCGCTTGAGGTGAACGTCAATGGCGACCGGGTTCTGGCGGCGGACATTCCCGGCGCACGCGTCGTTGCGACGCCCGATCTTAAATTCGTGCGCGCCGGTGAGGAGCTCAGATTATCAGGCGCGGTGACGATTCCAGAGGCCGTCGTGAATCTGCAGAAGCTGCCCCGCGGCGCCGATCGCGCGCAGGCGGCCTCCGAGGACGTCGTGATCATCGACGCCAAGACGCGAGAGGAGCAGGCTGCCGCCGCCCCGCTGTACGCAGACGTGAAGGTGATCATCGGCGACAAGGTCACGATGATCGGCTTCGGACTGCAGGCGCAAGTGCAGGGTCGAATCGACGTGCACGAAGCCCCCGGCGAGCCCACGGTAGGCTCCGGCGAAGTGCGCGTCACGGGCAGGTACAAAGCATACGGTCAGGATCTGACGCTCAAGGAGGGACGGCTCCTTTACGCTCGAACGCCGCTCGACGATCCACGCCTGAACTTCGAGGCGACGCGCCAGGTCGAGGACGTGACTGTGGGTCTGCGCGTCAGGGGCGCCGCCAAGCATCCGGAGCTCACGGTGTTCTCGGATCCTCCCATGGCTCAAATGAACGCGCTGTCATACCTCGTCGCGGGTAAGCCGCTCGAGGACATCGGCGCTGGGGAAGGGGAAGGCGATGCGCTTCAGGCCGCAACTCGCTCGCTGGGCGCTGCCGTGGGCGGGTTGCTCGCGAAAAACGTCGGCCGCCGGCTGGGCCTGTCCGACGTGACGGTGAAAGAAGAGGAGATGATCGGCGGCGCCGCGCTCACCGTGGGGCGGTATCTCTCGCCGCGCTTGTATCTGAGCTATGGGGTCGGTCTGTTCGAACCGGGCGACGTGGTCACGCTACGCTACAGACTGTCTGAGGGTCTCAACGTGAGCACGCAATATGGACCGGAGGATACGCGGACGGGAATCGAGTATCGGGTGGAGAAGTGATCACTCCGCGGGAGCGACTGGCCAGGCGTGACTACGTTCGCTCTCGAGTTTCACTCGAAACGGGGAGAACCGACAGGTCGCGACTCTCCCGTCTCAGTCACGAGTCCGGCCACTACACCGCTCGCGGCTCGAGCCGCTGAACGCTGAATCTCTGCTGCGAATCCATCCACACACGCGTGACTGCAAGGTTGGCTGCAGAAGCAAGCTCCGCAAAACTCTCCAGCGTGTACTTGTGGCAATACTCCGTATGTAGAGGTTCACCGCGAGCGAAGCGCACCTCCTGCGCGCCGATATGCACCGTTTGATCGCGCCGGCTCACCAAATGCATTTCGATGCGGCTCTTTTTCTCGACCCACACCGCCTGGTGCTCAAAACCCTGGAGGTTGAAATCGGCGCCGATTTCGCGATTGAGATGGCGAAGCGCATTCAGATTGAACTGCGCCGTCAGGCCGGCACGATCATCGTAGGCGCGTTCAAGCACTTGCGGGTCCTTGCGCAGGTCGACGCCGATCAGCACGGAGCCCTTTCGCCCGATGATGCGTCGCATGCGCGCGAGCAGCCCGCGCGCATGCGCGGGCTCGAAATTGCCGATCGTCGAACCAGGGAAGTAGATGACGCGTGTCTGCGCGCTTGCGAGTTGGCGCGGCAATTCGAAATCCGCAGTGAAGTCCGCCCACACCGGGATCACGCGCAGTTCCGGGTAATCGCGCGCGATCGCGCCGGCCGCATCGAGCAGATGCTCGCGTGCGATGTCGACGGGCACGTAGGTCGCCGGCATCTCGAGGCGGTCGAGCAAACTGCGCGTCTTCATACTCGTGCCGCTGCCAAACTCGATCACGGCGGCGTTGCGGCCGAGGTGCGCCGCCATCTCCGCTGCGTGCGCCCGCATGATCTCGAGCTCCGCGCGCGTAAGGTAATACTCCGGCAGCTCGCAAATAGCGTCGAAGAGCGATGAACCCGTTTCGTCATAGAACCAAACGGACGAGATTTCCTTCGGGCGCCTTCTTAACCCCTCCAGAACGTGATGC
>DATAFY010000541.1:0-2257 GCA_036257205.1 Steroidobacter sp.
CGAGCCGTGTTGCGAATGCGACGGTAAGACTCGGCGACCCGCTTCAGTATTTCGTCCGACAGACTCATCTCGTTGGCGTAGTCCGTCGCTGCGATCCACAGCCGCAGTACGTCTGCGCCGAGCGCGCCGATCACCTTTTGCGGGACGATGACGTTGCCGAGCGACTTCGACATCTTGCGGCCCTTGTCATCGATGGTGAATCCATGCGTCAGCACGCCGCGGTACGGCGCGCGATCGTGAAGTGCGACAGACGTGAGCAGGGAGCTGTGGAACCAGCCGCGATGCTGATCCGATCCTTCGAGATACAGATCTGCCGGCGAAGTGATTTCCGGACGCATCCGCGAGACGCAGTGATGCATCACCCCTGAGTCGAACCAGACATCCATGATATCCGTGACCTTTTCGTACTCCGGCGCATCAACGCCCAGCAATTGCGCTGGATCGAGGTCGAACCACGCATCGACGCCGCCGCGCTGCACGAGGTCGGCCGCCGCATCGGCCAACTCCGCCGAACGCGGATGCAGATCGCCCGTGACCCGATGAGTGAACAGCGGAATGGGCACGCCCCACATGCGTTGTCGCGAGATGCACCAGTCAGGGCGGTCCGCGATCATGTTGCCGATGCGGCTTTCGCCCCACGCGGGCGTCCACTTCACTTTGCCGATTTCGCGCAGTGCAGCCTGACGCAGACCCGCCTGCTCCATGCTGATGAACCATTGCGCCGTCGCCCTGAAGATCACCGGCGTTTTGTGACGCCAACAATGCGGATAGCTGTGGCGCAGCGTTTCCTCTTTCAGCAGACGCCCGCGCTCGGCGAGCACGGCAATCACATGCTTATTGGCCTCGAATACGCGCTCGCCGGCGAAGAGCGGCGTTCCCTGAACGAAGCGGCCGTCGCTGCCGACAGGGTTGTCGATGGGCAGTTTGTAGCGCTGACCTATGACGTAGTCTTCCTGACCGTGCCCCGGCGCGGTGTGCACGGCGCCGGTACCGGCGTCCAGCGTCACGTGCTCGCCAACGATGACCGGGACGATGCGCTCGTAGAAGGGATGCTCGAGCTGCACGCCCTCGAGCTTTGCACCCTCGATCTCCGCAAGGCGCGTCGTCTCACTGAGGCCGGCGCGCTTCAGCACGGCGTCCGTCAGATCCCCTGCGAGAATCAGCAGCTCCGAGCCGGTATCGATCAGCGCATAGCGAATGTCTGCGCCAACTGCGACCGCCTGATTCGCGGGCAGCGTCCATGGCGTCGTAGTCCAGATCACGATGCTCGCGGACGTACGCGGCGGCTTCGACAAACCGAACCGACGCGCCAGATCATCGAGATCGCGAACCGCGAAGCGCACGTCGATCGCAGGCGAGGTGCGGTCCTCGTACTCCACCTCGGCTTCAGCGAGCGCTGAACGGCAATCCAGGCACCAATGGACCGGTTTCAGCCCTTTGTAGATGTGACCGTTGCGCAGGATCTGGGCAAAGGCGCGCAGCTGCTGCGCCTCGTACTCCCTTTGCATCGTCATGTACGGATGATCCCAGTCGCCGAGCACGCCCAGGCGCTTGAACTCCTCGCGCTGCACATTGATCTGCTCGAGCGCGTATTCGCGGCACGCCTGCCGGAACTCGCGCGGGGCGAGTTGCTTCACTTCTTTGCCGCGCGTCTTTTCGATCTGGTGCTCGATCGGCAAGCCATGGCAGTCCCACCCAGGCACGTAAGGCGCGTCGCAACCATCGAGGGTGCGCGACTTAACGACGATGTCCTTCAGCGTTTTGTTAATGGCGTGACCAAGATGCAGCGCCCCGTTCGCGTACGGCGGACCATCGGCCAGGATGAACGTCGGCCGTCCGCGCGCCAGCTCCCGCAGCTTCGGGTAGATGCGCTGTTCCTCCCACCACTGCTGGATCTGCGGCTCACGCCGCGCGAGATCCGCCTTCATCGGAAAATCGGTCTGGGGGAGGTTGATGGTGTGTTTGTAATCCATGGGAAGCAACTAGCGGACGGCCGATATCGGGTGGTCAGGAACGAGCGCGTCGGCGCAGGCCGCGCATGCGCCGCGCATTTTCAAACAAGAATCTCCGGAATCAGGGGTCAATCGTTTTGAGATGAGTCTATACGCCATCCGCTATCCCCACCCCTCTCAAGGATCCGCCTAGCTTCAACCGCATCTTTGTGCATCTGCTCCACCAGCGCGTCCACGTTCGGAAACCACAATTCGTCTCGCAGACGCTGGATGAAGTCTACGTGCACGTAGCGGCGATACAGGTC
>DATAFY010000564.1:0-2140 GCA_036257205.1 Steroidobacter sp.
CCTTGCCGCTCGCGGTGCCCGCCTCGACAGTCCACATGGCCGCGATGCGGGGAATGGAAGTGGTCGTGCTGCGTCCGGAAGGTTTTGCGCTTCCCGAGCCCATCATGGAAAAGGCTCGGCAGGCGGCGAACGCGGCGGGCGGATCGGTGCGCGAAACGACTGAGCGCAACGAAGCCCTGGACGGCGCCCACGTCGTGTATGCGAAGGAATGGGGTTCGCCGCAGCATTACGGCGACAGCGAAGCGGATACCCGCCTACGCGAATATCTCAGCGACTGGTGCGTGAAGGAGAGCTGGTTTCGGACGGCGGATCCCAACTGCTGCTTCATGCATTGCCTCCCCGTGCGGCGCAACGTCGCCGTCGCTGACGAAGTGCTCGACGGTCCGCGCAGCGTCGTGATCCGGGAAGCGTTCAACCGGATGGTCGTTCAAATGGCCGTCCTGTATCGCCTGCTGCGGGGCTGATGAAAGCAATGTGAGCCGCTGCATTTATCGTTCGCTCATAACCAGAGAAAGAGAAAACAGGTGATTTCAGTGCTTCGAACCGATCCTTCCGTCGCTATTCGCGCCCTGCGCAGCGCTGCGCCGTACATTCGCATGTACAAGGGCAAGGTGTTCGTGATCAAAGCGAGCGGCGGCGTGTTCGGCGACCTCGCGTTGACGCGCGCCCTCCTCGAGCAGGTCGCGATCCTGCACCAGGTCGGCATGCGCGTGGTGCTCGTGCATGGCGGAGGTCCGCAGCTTACGCATATACAACAGACGCTCGGCATAGAGACGCGCATGGTCGCGGGCCGGCGCATTACCGACGAGAGATCCATGGAAGTGACGAGCATGGTTCTCAACGGGTTGGTGAACACGCAGATTCTCGGCATTTGCCGGGAATTCGACATCGCCGCTGTGGGCGTGAGCGGAGTGGATGCGGGCCTCGTGCGCGCCCATAAGCGCCCGCCCGTGAACGTGGAAGGGAAGATCGTCGACTACGGCCTGGTCGGAGATATCGACCTGATCGATGCGAAGGTCCTCCAGCAGCTGCTCGACGACGGTCTGATGCCGGTCGTGAGCCCGGTGTCGGCCGACGACGCGGGCACGTTGCTGAACATCAACGCCGACACGGTGGCCGCCGGAATCGGCGCAGCGTTGAAGGCCGAAAAGCTCATGCTGTGTACGGGCGCGCCGGGGATTCTCGAATCCGTGGAGAACCCGCGCTCGCTGATTTCGTACACAGATCTAGCGGGTCTGAAGCGTTTGAAGGAACAAGGCAGCCTGAAGGACGGGATGCTGCCGAAGGCCAAAGCGATCGAAGACGCTATCCGGGGCGGGGTGCGGCGCGTGCACGTGACCTCATATAAGTCGCCCGACGGCATTCTCGCCGAAGTCTTCACGAACGAAGGGACGGGCACCCTGATCGTTGAAGACATCAGCGCGCTCTCTCCGGCGGAGCAGCACGCCGGCTGAGAAGACGGATAACGGACGAGGAGCACATGAGCTTACAAAACAGAGCGCGACTGTCGACGCACACCGGTCGGCGCACGTCCGCAATCAACGCGCAGCCGCCTCTCGGCCGCCTGCCATCGACCGTCCGTCGTTCGCTTTCATCGCCATGAGCCGCCTGTGGGACAAAGGCGCCCCGCTCGATGAGCGCGTGCTGCGCTATACCGCCGGCGAAGATCACGCCCTCGACAATCGGCTCGTGAAGTACGACGTGCGCGCCTCGATTGCGCACGCCGAAATGCTGCATGCGCAAGGGCTGCTCGCCGGCTCCGATCTCGAGGCGATTCGGCGCGGACTGACGGAGATCGGCGCAGCGCATTCGCGGGGCGAGTGGCGCGTACAGCTCGAACACGAAGACGGACAGACGGCGCTCGAGAACTTGCTCGTCGCACGGATCGGCGAAGCCGGCAAACGCGTGCACCTCGGCCGCTCGCGCAACGATCAGGTGCTGACGGCGATTCGACTCTACCTGTGCGACGCCGTCGAAGAGCTGAAGAATGGTGCGAGCGCCGTTGCTGGTGCGCTCGACGCGCTCGCGGCGCGCGAAGGAGCCGTCGCGCTTCCGGGATACACGCACATGCAACAGGCGATGCCCAGCTCGGTCGCTCTGTGGGCCGGCGGTTACTCAGCGGAATTGCGCGATGACGCCG
>DATAFY010000574.1:0-3025 GCA_036257205.1 Steroidobacter sp.
TCACGTCGTCGAACGCGTACTGCTCCCACAACTCGTGCAGGCGCAGGGCCATTCGCGTCGGATCGAGCCCGACCCATTTGCGGCCGTAGACGAACGGGTCCGAACAGAATGCGCAACGGAAGTTGCAACCCTGCGAGGAAATGTAGTCGAGCTGCCGTTTGCCCTTGAGCGCGAAGTAACGCTCGACGGGGATCAACCCGTAGTCATGCGCGCGAAACTTCTCGATGGGTTGCAGTTCTCGCGGCGGATTCGCGCAGATCGAGCCATCCTCAAGGCGAACGGTGCAGCCGAGGCAGCCTTCCAGCGAGGCGCCGTCGCCAAGTCGCCGTACGATCTCGACAAACGTCTCTTCCCCCTGCCCCTGCACCGTGACATCGACAGAAGGTTCGGCAAGACATTCCGTGGCGAACATCGAGGGATGCCAGCCGCCCCAGATGACAGGCAAGTCCGGACGCGCACGCTTCGCGATACGCGAGATCCGCAAGGCATCCGCGATCGGCGCCCCGGTGAGTACGGTCACTCCCAGGCACAACGCTCCCTCGAGATGAGACGTCAGGGTCGTTTCGGCGTCGGCGTCGAGGCGGCCGTCGATGATCACGACCTCGTACGCTTCGGGATCTAGGTGCGAGCCGATCGCGAGCAGTGCGAGCGGCATCGTAAAAAAGACGGCGCGCGGGTTGTAGAGCACAACCTTGATGCGCCGATGCGACGGCGCCCGAGCGCGGCAGCCGCCTTCAGCGGCCTGAATATTCGTGAGGGTCATGCCGCTCTCCAGGCTGCCGCCTCGGATACATCGAGGCCTGGCTCATGTACTCCCGACAGCGCCAACAGCGTTGCAAGCCGGCGGTCCATGACCTTTGACCGACCGTCAACGGTCACCTGCACCGATTGCGAGGCCGGTGCGACAGCCCGGGCGTAGTGCGCATCTCCGTAAAGCATTCTTCCTGCGATCATGACCAGGCGGACATCGGTGCGAGTCGCGCGGGAAAGCGGCATTTGCGGCAGCACGAGAACGTCGGCGGCGGCGCCCGCCTTCAGCACGCCGCGATCGGCCAGCCGGAGCAACCGCGCACTGCTCGTGGTCGCGAGCGACTCCAACGTTTTCTCGTCGAGCCCGCTGACTTCACGCGCAACCCCTAGTTCGCTCAGCAGATCGCGGGCGCCGCTCAGTCGCGAGTCGGTCCCCAACGCGACTCGTCCGCGGCTGACGAGGTCGGTGACCTCCGCCGTTTTGCCGAACAGGTGAAGATTCGACGCAGGACACCATATCAAGCCCGCTCGCGCCTCCACGAGCCGCTCTCTCTGCGAATGATCCAGGGCGACGCCGTGCACGATCAGAGTGTTCCCTCCGATGCAGCCAAGTGCATGGAGACGCTCGAACTCCGCGGCAGCCTCCTCATCGAGCCCCTCCGCGGCGTGAATGATCCAGGGCCACGCGACCGGTGTTCGCTGATACGACTGACGCACTCGTTCTTCGCCGTCGATGAGCAATGAGTGAGACCAACCGTACTCAGTCACCACCGGCATCGGGTTGGCGTCGCTGGTCAGGTACTCATACAGCGGGTCGTGGTGCGCAACTGTCGTCACGCCGCTCAGGATGTTCTTGACCCCACCGAGCAACAGGCGTTCGTCTCGCGAGAGAGCGCTGCATGCCTTGAGCGTGAGGTTCGTCTGCATGTGCGCAGCGATGTCCGCGATCCAGTCACGAACGTTGGTGTAGCGCCCGCGGTACTTCAGGCGCCCGAGATTGTTGAGCTGCAGATGGTCATGCGCATTGATCAAGCCCGGCAGCAAGCGGTCGCCCTGCAGGTCGATCACCAGATCGTCGGGCTCTCGATCTGCACCCACTGACGCGATTCGAGTTTCCAGAATGCGCAATGCAGACGCACCGCCGCCCATATCAGCGTTGATGAACGTCAGGCCTTGCGTCGGCGCCGTCTGCATACTGATCATTTTCGCGCCCGAACGATCAACACGAGCGGCAGACCGCGCCACTCGCGATAGAACGCGTCCGATCCGGGGAACGCTTCCTGAAGATCCACGCCCACCCGCACCTCGTGCATGACCTCGAGCGTGAGATTTGCAGCTGCGACCGCCTCGCGCTGGTCACTTAGCCCGTAGCAGCAATGCGGCAACGTGAAGCTGCGATTGAGCGCGTCCTTGAAGGAGCGCGTCAGCCCCGCGCGGGCGGCCTCGGGATGGAAGTCTGAATACAGCAGAACGCCGCCGCCTTTGAGTACTCTTGCGGTCTCGCCCATCCACCCGCGTATCTCGCTTGCGTGCCCGAGCGCAAGACCGGAGATCACGATCTCGAACGCGTCGTCGATGAACGGTAGTTGCATCATGTTTGCGCGAACTCTGTCGCCGACTGAAGCCTGCCACAGCATTGCAGCGGAGAAATCAACGGCGCACACCTCGCTCGCGCCGCTTTGCGCCAACAGCCTGGCATAGCGCCCCGTACCGCATGCGAGGTCGAGTGCGCGGCGGCCGGCCACGGCGGGCCAGTGCTCGAGCATCGCCTTCTGCTCAGCCCGCATCAGCGGATTGTGAGGCTGCGGCGGATAGCCCGCCGCCCATTGATCGTAAGCATCGCGCGTTGGCAGGATGCGGTGCATGGTCAGGATCGTTGGTTCACAGAGTTGTCAACCGAACGCGCCAATCACATCGAGGCTTGTTTCGCCGGCTCAAGAGTCAACCCGGAAACATTGTCCAGATCGCGCCACAGAGAGCAGACGCAGGTGAAGCATTCCGCTCGACGTCCTTCGCGAATGGATCGACGCAGCGCGGTCATCACTTCGCTATTCAGCACCTCCCCCAGGTCATCCCCCACGATCGACTGCGGCGCGCCCGCGATGAAGAAACATGGATTCACGCGACCGGTAGCTTCGATCACGGCGGAAAACTCCGGAGCATTGCAGCGTACCGGCGGGAAGGCGCCCAGCCCGCATAGGGCGCGGTAGTACTCGAGCAGACGACGCAACTTTGCCGGACTCTCGGCGATGAACCCGGAGCGAAAATCCTGCGC
>DATAFY010000620.1:0-3353 GCA_036257205.1 Steroidobacter sp.
AGAAAAAGTAGCGCGGGATGCTCGTCCCGCGGCCAAGGGCGACGAACGCGGCGCCGCATTCGCCCGTTTCTTCCAGGCGGTTCATGAAGGCGTGTACATCGGGACACTCGGTCCCGACAAAACCCACACGGTCGCGGCGAATCCCCACCTCAAACTGATTTTCGGATTGGCGCCAGACGTGCCCGATGATGATGTCCGGCCTTTTGACGCGGAGCGGTTTGGCGACGAGCAGGCGCGCACGACGTTTCTCGATCGGCTCCGGACCGAGGGTTCAGTCAGCGACTATCTCCTTCGGTTGCGCAAAAACGACGGCGCGCTCGTGTGGATAGAAGTCACAGCCAGCTCCGAATCCGTGACCGACGGGATGCGCATCGAAGCGCTCATCCGCGATGTCAGCGATCGCAAGAAGCTCGAAGACCAGTCACGCGATCTGTACCACCAGTTGTTGCAAGCAGAACGAATGGCCGCGTTGGGCCAGACCATCTCCGGCGTCGCGCACGAGTTGAACAACCCGCTCGCAACCATCCTCTCGTGGGCCGAGCGACTCGCCGAAGCACCTGGCGATGACAAATCGCGCCGGGGTCTCGATGTCATTCTTGGCGAAGCCGAGCGCGCCGCGCGCATCGTCCGGAACCTTCTGACATTTGCCAGGAAGCGTCAGAGCACGCGGATGATGGTGAATGTCAACGAGGTCGTCCGCGAGACTCTGGGCCTGCGCGCGTATGAGCAGCGTGTGACGAACGTGGAGGTGATTCAAGCGCTCGCCGCCGGACTGCCGGAAGTGTTTGCAGATGCTCATCAGGTCAAGCAGGTCGTCCTCAACCTCGTGATTAACGCCGAGCAGGCGATGCTCGCCGCCAACGGACATGGCACGCTCGTCGTTCGGACATGGCAGGACGGCGAACGTGACTCGATCATTCTCGAGGTCAACGACGACGGTCCGGGGATTGCTGAAGAATCTCAGGGCAAGGTCTTCGATCCGTTCTTCACCACGAAGGAAGTGGGAAAGGGCACCGGTCTCGGTTTGAGCGTTGCGTACGCCATCGTGCAGGAACACGGTGGCCGCATCTGGCTGGCGTCGAGCAAGGGGGGAGGAGCGTCGTTCTTTGTCGAGTTGCCCGTCGCAGGCCAGGCGCTGCAGCCGCGCAAGCCGGTGCCCGCGCCGATCTCCCTCGAGGGATTCAAGGGATTGAAGGTGCTGGTCGTCGAAGACGAACCCGCGCTGGCCGTTGCAGTATCAGAAGCGCTCACCGACGCGGGATTTGTCGTCGATCGTGCCGGCGACGGCGAGGAGGGACTGACCCGTCTCGCCCAGGGCACCTACGATCTCATCGTGTGCGATCTGAAGATGCCCCGGATCGACGGGATGCAGTTCTATCGTGCGATGGCGGCCGCCACACCGGCACTCGCGCGGCGCGTCATCTTCGTCACCGGCGCGGTCGCCGGGACCGACGCCGAACGATTTCTCGAGGAAACCGGCTGCCGCTGGCTCGCCAAGCCATTTCGGCTCGGTGATTTGCTCCGCGCGGCACGCGATGCACTCGCGTAATCCACGACGACCGCGCGGCGCTGTGCGCCCGCGGCGACCTTCGTATCAGACTCTGGCCGATTGACGTCCTGCTGCCTGAGGCTGGCCTGCGCCATCTTGGGTCTGGCCGCAAACGCAAGGATCGCGGTGCGGAGCGTTGCTGCGGCAGTCGCCGGCGCCATGTCAGCGCCCAGCGCTTCACGCAGCCGGCGGAGTGCCCGCGCGTGCAGTTGGGACACACGCGACTCGTTCACGCCCAGCTCCGCACCGATCTCTTTCATCGTGACTTCTTCGTAGTAGTAGAGGCAGATGACGCGGCTCTCACGCACCGGCAAGGTCTCGATGGCGGCGCGCACGCGATTCTTCACTTCAGTGCGCTCGTAGGCCTGGTCGGGCCGCTCCGGCTCCGCCGGCACGAACACGGCGGGAAGCTGCGCTTCATCGACATTGTCGCCACAGGAGAGTGGCGAGGTGGACTCGATCGTGTTGATGCGAACGATGGTTTTTCCGAGTCGCTTCTCGTCCGAGCCGATCGCCTTCGCGAGGTCGGCCAGCGATGGTTCATGCCCCAGCGACAGTCGCAGCTTTTCGCGTGCGGCCTCGAGCTCCCGGCGGACCCGACGCACGCCGCGTGGCCAGGCATCTTTCCGCAGAGCGTCGATCATCGCACCGCGCACCCGGCGCTCGGCGAAGGTTTCGAATTTGATGCCGCGCTTTTCATCAAAGCGCTCGGCGGCATCGATGAGGCCGATTACGCCGTCCTGGACGAGATCGCTCAGGTCAATTGAATGAGGCATCGTCGACGCCATGCGCCGCGCCAGGGCTTCCACGAATGGAAGTCCGGCTTCGACACGGGGGTGACTCGGTGCTGCGGTCTGTTGGGCGCTCATCGGTCTTGGTCTCCTCCCGCCGTCACCATTGGGGCGGGTGCATGCCCTACTGGCAACGGGAATGCCATGTTGAGGCAGACTTTAGTCATCTTGTGCAGATCCGCTGATGAGCTTTTGCAAGTTACGTTAAATGAACTATTTACCGAGATTTGCTCGAGCTTGCACTTCTCAGATTTTCCGCTTGGGCTGGGGCAGAAACGCCAAGGTCTTGACTAATGCGCCGCAGTGCGCGCCAAGACTTTGACGAGCTGATTACAATTTTTGTTGAAGACCGACAGATTCGTGAGCGGGCGGTTTGTGCGGGCGGGGAGCCTGCCCTGGCCGGTTTGCGGCGATGCGAATTACGGGACGGTTAGGCGTCTGGCGTGAATTGATCGCGCAAAACGCGCGTGACCGCCATTGCCTCGAGCGTGGCGCCCACGACGTGGGAGGCACGTGCCCGGTGCGCATCGTCAGCCGCCTTGGCCTCCAGCAGCTCCGCATGCGCGAGAATGACGCCCAGTTGATTGTTCAGGCGATGAAAGAGTGCCCTCAGGTCGCCAATATCTGGGGTTTTGAGGCGATCCTGAATCATTTCCACGCTAGGCCGCCGACGTCGGGGCCGAAGCTCGCAGGCCGTCGGGTTGCCGCCACAGCGAATCGGTGAAAATGCGGATGCTGCCCCCCGCAGTCCTCACGTACTCGACTTTGCCTGCCGCAATCCAATTGTAAATCGTGCGTCGGCTCACGCCGACCATCTCGCACGCCTTCATGATGCTAACCGTCTGGCGCTCCATCGTTATCGTGTGCCTCCAGCAGAGGTATCGGACCCAGACGGACGCAGATTAGGCCAATCGATGCAGTCTCACGAAGACATGACGGGGACGGGCTTGAAACCGACTTTGGCCCCCACCAAACTTGTAATAGCGCTTTGCTCTTGACATCCTACGGCAGAG
>DATAFY010000032.1:0-3100 GCA_036257205.1 Steroidobacter sp.
GTAGCACTTCGCCACCTTCAATGCGATCTGTTCACGCAGCTCACGCACGCCGATCATGGGCGCGTACTGATTGCTGCCGGCCGCGAGATGCTGCGCCGCCAGCTTCTTCAGCGCTTCCGGCGCATCGTAGTCCGGGAAGCCCTGCGCGAGATTGATGGCGCCGAGTTCTCGAGCGCGGTCGGTCATCACCGTAAAAATGGTCGTGCCGACGCGGGGAAGTTTGGATCGCACTGTCATGGCTGGCGACTAGCGACTCGTGATCACAGAGCGCTTAGCGGCTCTGCGCCACAGCCTAGTCCCTGATCTCGCTCGTGACTAGAGCGAGAGCGGCGAATGGGCGCGGGTGCGGGGCTGCGGCAGCCAGCCTCTGCGCACAAGGCGCAGAGGCCAACCAAGCGAGGGCTATCGACTCGCTGCGGCGAGCGCCTGATCCAGGTCTCCCAAAATGTCGTCAATGTCCTCGATGCCCACCGACAACCGAATGGCCTCGGGCGCCACACCGACTTTGCGCTGCTCCGCCTCGGTAAGCTGGCGATGAGTCGTCGACGCCGGATGGCACGCAAGAGACTTCGCATCGCCGATGTTGACGAGGCGTTTGAACAACTTGAGCGCATCGTAGAACTTCACGCCCGCGTCGAAGCCGCTCTTCACGCCGAACTGCAGCAGGCCGGACGCCCTGCCCTTCATGTATTTTTGCGCGAGTGCGTGGTGTGGATGATCCTTGAGCCCTGCGTAGCTGACCCATTGCACGGCCTTATGCGCCTGCAGATGCTCCGCCACGCGCTGTGCGTTGTAGCAATGGCGCTCCATGCGCAGCGGCAACGTCTCGATGCCCTGCAGCAGCTGAAAGGCGTTGAACGGCGAGAGCGCAGAGCCCGTGTTTCGCAGCGGCACAGTTCGCGCACGGCCAATGTAGGCGGCCGGACCGAACGCATCGACGTACACGACGCCGTGATAAGAAGGTTCGGGCTCGCTGAAAGCGGGATAGCGCGCCTTGTGCATCGCCCATGGGAACTGACCCGAATCAACTATCACGCCGCCGAGCGTTGTGCCGTGGCCGCCCATATATTTCGTCGCGGAGTGCACGACGATATCCACTCCATGCTCGATCGGCTTGAGCAACGCTGGTGTGGCGACAGTGTTGTCGCAGATCGTAGCGACGCCTCGTCGGCGCGCCATCTGAGCCACCGCGGCTACGTCAATGATATTGCCCGCCGGATTGCCGATCGATTCGAAGAAAACGGCCTTGGTGCGCTCGTCTATGAGCCTTTCGAGGTCCTGCGCCGAATCGCTCGCGGCGAACCGCACTTCAATGCCAAGTTTCGGCAGCATGTGCGCAAAGAGCGTGTACGTCCCCCCATACAGCTGCGGCACGGTGACGATGTTGTCGCCGGCTGCTGCGAGATTGATGACGGAGTAATGAATCGCCGCACTGCCCGCAGAGAGCGCCAGCGCGCCCACGCCGCCCTCGAGCATTGCGACGCGCTTCTCCAGCACGTCGCAGGTCGGATTCATGATCCGGGTGTATATGTTCCCAGGGACAGCCAGATTGAAGAGGTCGGCGCCGTGCTGCGCGCTGTCGAACTCGAAAGCGACCGTCTGATAGATAGGCGCCGCTACGGCGTGCGTCGTCGGATCAGTCTCGTAGCCGCCATGAACTGCAATCGTCTGATCTTTCATGATTCCTCCACGGAGAGCGGGTGCAGTGTAACCGCTAGGCAGGGTTAGACTTGGGCCAAAATCGGCTCTGCGCGTCCGTGTCCGTTGTCCGCGGCGGGAACCTGGTCCGGATAGACCGAACCGTTGACGTGGAGCGTGGCGCCGCTTGACGCCTCAGCGCTCGGCGGTCTTGTCGGCGTCGCCCGCGGACGTCTACAGCCGATGGAAGGCCTTGGTTGCCAGCGCGTCGGCTTCCCAGCGGTCGATCGACTCGCCCTCTACTTGCTGTGGCGCAATCCGGAGACGCCCGACCGCACGAACGGTCGCGACCTTCCGTGTGATTGAGGGCCGCTCGATCGCGGCCGCAGACGGCATGTTCGTTATCGCTCGAATTACGGCGGCTTTCAAACCGCCCTGGAAACCTGTTGGCGTTTCGAGCCAGGAACAAGTGAGGAAAAAGCGGCTGTCGACAGCGCACTAGCGACTGTGCGTATCACCAGTCGCTACCGACTTCATTATCGATCCGCCGCCGCCATCTGCATGTCCAGACGACGGCGCTTCTCCTGACGGGCCATGACGACGCCGGCGATCACGATTCCGATCGTGACGAGCAGCACCATGATCGCAGCGAGCGCATTAATGTCGGGGCTCACGCCTAGACGCACTTTCGAAAAGATCACCATCGGCAGGGTGCTCGAGCCCGGCCCTGACACGAAGCTGGCGATTACGAGGTCGTCCAAGGAAATCGTGAACGCGAGCAACCAGCCGGAGACGAGCGCAGGGGCGATGATCGGCAGCGTGATCACAAAAAAGATCTTCGCGGGACGAGCGCCCAGATCCAGGGCCGCCTCTTCGAGCGATTCATCAAGCGTCGACAATCGCGACTTCACGATCACAGTCACGTAGGCCATCGTCAGCGTCATGTGCGCGATCGTGATCGTGGCGACGCCCCGCCCCGCAGGCCAGCCGAACAGCTGTTCCATGGCGACGAACAGTAAGAGGAGCGACAGACCTGTAATGACTTCCGGCATCACGAGCGGAGCGGTCGTCATACCCAGCAGCAATGTCCGCCCTCTGAAGCGGCCGAAGCGCGCAAGCGACAATCCCGCAAGCACGCCGAGAGTTACGGCCCCTGTGGCGTTGAGCGCCGCGATCTTCAGCGACAGCCATGCTGCGTTCAGGATCTGCTCGTTTTCGAACAGCCGGCCATACCATTGCGTCGAGAATCCGCCCCAGACCGTCACGAGCCGCGATTTATTGAAGGAGTAAACGATCAGCGACAGGATCGGGATGTAGAGGAACGCAAACCCGAACACCAGAACGGTGAGACGGAACGCAGAGGCATTGCGGCTCATAGACGCATGCCTTTGCCTTCCGCTTTCTGCACACGCTGTAGAAACACGATCGGAATGACCAGCAATGCGACCAGCGCAATGGCGAC
>DATAFY010000087.1:0-11268 GCA_036257205.1 Steroidobacter sp.
ATCGCACCCACGCCGAACAACACGCCGTAGAGCGCCACGAGCGCGGCAAGCGCGCTGTACACCAGCACTGATGGGAGGTGCTTCACGATGACGCGGACGGTGAGCGCGAGCGTCTGCAGCAGGGAGACCTCCGTCGGCAACGCGTCGCGCGAGGACTCCCAAAGCCACAGCGGCGCCGCGAGCGCAACGTATGCAAGTCCGGCGCAAGCGACTAGGAAGGCCATGCGCGCAAGCGGCGGCCAGCGCGCAAATTCTTTGCGCCACCACGGCTCAGTCGATCGCCGATCGAGCGCGTTCAGGATGCGGCGCTCCAGCGTCGCCGGGGCCGAGCGATGCGGCGTCCCGCGAACGGCGTTCGTGATGAGACGTTCGAGCTGGTCATCATCGCGTTTCATAGCGTGAGCTAGTCCCTCAGGGCGGCGCGGGAGAGGCCGCTGCGCAGGAGCTTCTTTGCGAGCGCGGCGCGAGCGCGCAGGATGTCAGTCTTCACTTTCGCGAGCGAGACCTCCAGCGTCGTAGCAATGTGCTCGTAGGACATGTTCTCGAAGTGGTAGAGCACGAGGGGCACTCGCTGCTGCGGCGGCAGGCTCTTCAGCGCCTCGTCGATGAGCGCGCCGCGCTGCTTGGCGTCGAGCGCCGGGAGCAGTTCCTCGGGCGCTGCGAAGTCCCAATCCCCCGGTTCCTCGCCGTCGTCCGCCGTCTGCAACTCTGAAAAGAGCCGCCAGCGCTGGCGGCAGCGCGACAAGTAATTGAGCGTGAGATTGCGCGCGACGGTTTTGAGCCAGCCGCCCGCCGCCGGACTCGCGCGCAGCTGATGGAAATGCTCATAGGCTCTCAAAAACACCTCCTGGGCGATGTCCTCCGCCTGAGCATCGTTTCCGGTCAGCCGCGCTGCGGTGGAGAAAACCATGTCCTGATAGGCACGCATGAAGCCTGCAAAGTCGTCGACGCGAATTGGGTCAGCTTGATTGTTGGCCACTGGAGCGTTCGTCGTTTAGCCCAAGAACACGGCAGGCCGGCGGAAGTTGCAGGAAATATCCGCGCTTGACCAGCCCGGCGGCGCGGGCGGCATAGGCGGGCCGCCGCCGACGCATTTTCCCGGCGCGCCGTCTGGAGCTTGCGTGAGCTCGCGCGAACATCGCCGTCGGGCGAGGCTCATCCGTGCAGGAGCTCTGCCCGAGGCCGTTGTCTGGCGCGCCTCTGGCGCCGCGAATGGCGATCAGTCCGCCCACCCTGGCCCGAGATTGCGCACGCCGATCTCAATGACACGGAGCGCTCAGGCTCATCGATTCCGGATTCGCAACTGCGTAGGCACGCAATAGTCGCGAAGGTCGCGAAGGGTGGTCGCGGCGTTCGCAGCGAAGCGCGACGAAGCAATGGCTCGCTGGGATCGACATCGATCGTCGATCCGTCGTCGACGTCTGCGCTGTCCACGCGATGCGTGAAGATGCAAGGCGCAGCAGAACGAAAGCACAGCTGTGCAGAAGCGCGGGGGAGACGTTGCGGATCACGCCTGCCTGCGCCTCTTGTACGCGTGCTTCGATGAACTCGCCAAATGGCGATCGCGGGCGCGAAAATTTGCGCCCGCGCCGACAGCTCGCCACGTCTGCACGCTCGCGGCGCTCGCCGCCGGCAGCCACCGCTCGATTTACGTCCGTATCGGGGAGATGTCGTCCTTGAGGGACGCCGTGGACAGCCCAAAGAGCGAAAAAACTGCATGCGCCGGGGAACCCGAACGGGCGCTCGTCGGTAGTACCCCGACAACGCCTTTTCCGAGGGATTCGGCGATGCACGTCAGATGTGTAATTCTTGCCGCCGCACTTGCTCTCGGGGCGATTTCTCCGACGCGTGCGCTCGAATGGCGTCTGGGGCTTGCATATGCGAGCGATGTGAAATACGTCGCAGATCTTTACGAGGACAACCTGGAGGTCGAGGGCTTCGAAGCCAATGTTGATATGAAATTTCCCATCGGCGTCACGGCGGGCGTGATGTACGACTGGCCGTCTGGCATACGCGGCGACATCGGCCTTGGCCCTGCTTTCTTTATCAGCGGCGACGTGGATCACTTTGAGATGCCGTTGTCTGCGACGATCGGCTACAACTTCCTGCGCGACGCCGGCATCTCGCCGTACGTCCGGGCCGGCCTCGTGCATCACTTCGCCAGCGGCGATTTCTACGTGGGTTCTACCCCCGGCGTATTTGCGGCCGCGGGGCTGGACTTCGAGCATTTCTCGTTCGAGATCTCGGTCGACACTTCCGAATTAGAGTTTGATGCTTTCACGTGTAATGCAGCGCGAACATCATGCCGACCGGACAGGGCCGAATTCAGCACGTACGACGTTGTCGCCAGCTTCTCCTGGAAATTCAGAACGTACGCGCAGCGTCAGCGATAAAGGGCGCGTGGTGGAGAGAGAGGCGGCGTCCCGCCTCGAGGCCTTGGATGAATTAGCAATCACTCGTCGCTGCAGTGTCGGCGTCTTGCTACAGACGCATTGGGAACTTCTCGCCTACGCCGTGGTTCTATCGCCGACACGATCGTGCGGCCACAGGCGTACTGGGCGAGCGCGTCGGGGGGACTGGTGGGTGTTGCGCAGCGACAATTCACATGGCTAGCGCTTGCCGGGGCGGTGGTTCTGGCCGGATGTTCAAATGGCAGGGGCAGCGTGAGTGAGGACGCCCCGCCCGCTGGCGGATCCTCACAACCGTCTCCTCAACCCACGCCCGAGCCGACGCCCACTCCGCCGGGTTCGTCAGTTGCAGCACTGGCGGGCTACTGGCGGGGCGGCGCATCGGACGAACACGACGGCGACGCGTTGCGCGATGCGACTGCATTCATCGATGTGCAGGGCGACATGCACCTCGTCGTCGATGGAGAGGACGGCTCGGATTTTCTCGTGTACGGCAACGTGTGTTGCGCAACCGACGTCGACGAGAAGGTCGCAGGTGCGCGCTATCTCAAGGACGGCAGCGACAGCGCCGATTTTACGGCGTCCTTCAAGGACGGACGGCTCACAGGCGTATTCGAGTTTCGGGAGCGAACCTACCATTTTTCCGTCACTCCTGACGGCGCCTACCACCAGTCGCTCGCCCTGCAGCATCTGGCGGGTGTGTACACCCGCACCTTCTCGCAGCAATTCGGTTCCCCGCTCACGCTGAGCGTCGCCATCGATGCGACAGGGAGGGTCAGCGGCTCGTACTCGAACGGCTGTGTGCTCGACGGCTCGGCATCGATTGCTGATGCATCGAGAAACATGGTGCGCTTCGACCTGCAAATAGAGAACTGCGGTACGCAGGCCTCGAGCTCGCGCCGCTGGAACGGCCATTACAGCGGACTGGGCGTGCTGCTGCGCAATGCGCCCGCACCCGACGGTTTGCGGGAAGATACGTTGCTTTTCAGTCTGGTCGGCCCGACGTGGCTTGGCTTGATATCGATAGGAAAGTGACGGGCGACTTGTGATTAGTGAATAGGTGGACCGCGCGTCCGCGGTTTCAACTCTCGGCGCATCCGCTGCAGTAGTCACGAGCCGCCGCGCCGTCGCCAGGAGCAAGCTTGCACTCGCCGCGCCGGGGTGATTATGGTTCGGCATGGATTTGCGCGCGCAACTATCCCTTGTCGTTCGAGCTGTCGCAGCGATTGCGCTGCTCGGTCTCGCCCTGAGCGCTGCATCTTCCTCGCGGCCGCACGAAGGACCCCGGTCCGAATTCTATTTCGTGCGTCTCATCTATACCGATAACGGTATGCGCTTCGGCGGCCAGGAACGCTGGCTCACCGATTGGCCCGATGCGGAAATTCATCTCCTGGGCGGCGTTCGGCGACTCACTCGCATCGATGCGGCCGCACAAGGGCGATATCTGTCGATCATGGACGACAGTCTGTTCGATTATCCCTGGCTGTACGCCGTCGAAGTCGGCGCCTGGACGTTGAGCGATGCGGAGGCGGCGCGTCTGCGCGATTACCTGCTGCGGGGCGGCTTTCTGATGGTGGACGATTTCCACGGCTCGCGCGAGTGGAGTGGGTTCGTGCAGAGCATGGATCGCGTGTTCCCCGACCGCGCCATCGTCGACATCCCCCCGGACGATCCGGTATTCCATGTCGCGTTCGATCTCAACGAGCGCGTGCAGATCCCGGGCATCCAGTACGTGTACAGCGGCGTGACTTATGAACGCGACGGCTATACGCCGCACTGGCGCGGCATTTATGACGATGACGGTCGCCTGATGGTCGTGATCAACTTCAACATGGACCTCGGAGATGCCTGGGAGCACGCGGACGCCCCGGAGTATTCACTCCTGTACACGACACGCGCGTACAAATACGCGGTCAACTACATTCTGTACGCGATGACCCATTAGAACGCCTGAACACCCGACAGCGTGGGCCGGTGAAGTCGCGGGTGCTTGCGCCAGCTCGCGCCTGCATGAAGTTCTAGGAGCCGTCCATCGGCCGCAATTTTCGCGCGAAAGGTCTTGGTCGTGAATTGAGACCCGCGCCGTCGCTCGTTGCATTGAGCTGCTCCGCATGCCGTCTTCTCGGCAAGGGCGAAGCCTCCCTACGTGAACACGAATCACTTGTTATCAGTCGCTGGCGACTATACTTGAGCAATGAACTGGCTCCGCCTCCCGATCGCTTCGATTCTCTTCGCGCTCAACACGCTCGTGCATGTGGTGATCCTGCTGTGTGCGGCGCTCCTAAAGGCGGTGCTGCCTTTTCCAACGGCCAGGCGCGCGCTCAACCAGGCGCTCATGTCGCTCGCGGAGAGCTGGATCGCCGTAAACAGCTGGACGATCCGCACCATGACGGATACTCGTTTTGTCGTCGATGCGCCTGCGACGCTGCAGCGCGAAGGGCACTATCTGGTGCTGGCGAACCATCAAAGTTGGGTCGACATCCCCATCCTCCAGGCGGCCCTCAATCGCAAGGTTCCATTGCTGCGCTTCTTTTTGAAGAGTCAGTTGTTTTGGGTGCCGCTGCTCGGGCTGGCCTGGTGGGCGCTCGATTTTCCTTTCATGAAACGCTACTCGCGGCAGGCGCTCGCGAGGCGACCCGAGCTTGCCGGTCGCGACATTGAGGCGACGCGTCGTTCATGCGCCAAGTTCAAGGACATTCCCGTGTCCGTCATGAATTTCGTCGAGGGCACGCGCTTCACACCCGCGAAACATGCGCGGCAGGCCTCGCCTTTCGAGCACCTATTGAAGCCCAAAGGCGGCGGCGTTGGATTTGTGCTCGACGCGATGGGCGATGCACTGCGCTCGCTGCTAGACGTGACCGTAGTGTATCCGCACGGCTCTCCCACCTTCGCCGACCTGTTCACGAACCGCATCCCGCTCGTCTATGTGAACGTGCGCGAGCGTCCTATTCCGCAGGAGCTCATCGGCGGCGATTACGAGAACGATCCGCAGGTACGCGTGCGCGTGCAGCGCTGGATCAACGAGCTCTGGCGTGAAAAGGACGCGGGGATCACGCAGGCTTTGCGAGAATTTCACCCAACGTCCGCGAAGCGGCAAAACGGCGCCGATATGCGCAGCAACGCGCACCGCGCGTGACGAGCCTGACGCGATCAGGGGTTCAGCTGCGCGGCTGCCGGAACCGGCTGTACGGCTGCGCTTCGCCGTTCGTCTCTAATCGCGAATCTTCGTCGATTTAGCCGCTCATTCCGCTTCACGTGCGGCAGATTGGCGGCGCGGGGACGTGGCCGGGGGCGTGTCGCGGCGGCTACGCTCGTCGCGGCGAGTGCATTTCTCGCGCCGTTCGCGATCCACAGCTGGCCGCCGCGGGCATGGCCTCAAGCTTAGCGGACCAACCGGTTTCCCCGGGGGCATTGTGCGCAGAGCGACTGCGCAATCCTGCAATTCTCAGACCGCAAGCCCCTCACCAACCCTCTCCCTGGAGCGGCGGGAACGTTGTTTGCACCCCAATCTATGCGGAAACGGACAACACAGAACGCAGCGGGTTGACCGCGGGCCGCCAGAAAGGAAAGGATGCGCGTCCTTCGAGCCCGCACACGCTACCCCTGCATGCGCTCTACCGCCGAGCTTCATAGCCGTCCTGAAACCACTGCCATCGTCGTTCTCAGCGCGCTTAGCTTCTGTCATCTGCTGAACGACATGATGCAGTCGCTGCTGCCTGCGATTTACCCGATTCTGAAATCCGGGCTGCACCTCGACTTCGGCCAAATCGGCGTGGTGACGTTGGCTTATCAGGCGACAGGTTCGCTGTTTCAGCCAATCGTTGGTTGGTATACAGATCGTCGGCCGAAGGCGTTTGCGCTCGCCTTCGGCATGGGCTTCACGCTCGTGGGACTGCTATTGCTTGCAACGGCGCGCAGCTTTCCGATGTTGCTGGGCGCGGCCGCGGTCATCGGGCTGGGCTCATCGGTATTCCATCCCGAATCTTCGCGCGTGGCGCGGCTCGCCTCCGGCGGGCGGCATGGTCTTGCGCAGTCCCTGTTCCAGGTCGGCGGCAATGCAGGCTCCGCCATCGGCCCGCTCGCGGCTGCCTTCATTGTCCTGCCGAACGGGCAGGGCAGCGTCGCGTGGTTTGCGCTTGCGGCCATGCTGGGCATCCTCCTCCTATCCAGGATCGGCGTGTGGTACTCCCGGCGCATGATCCGCCAAGCGACGCGCACGACACGGCCGCCGGCGGCGGCTTCTGCGAATGCAAATGAGGTGATCGTCGTCCTGGCGATTCTCGTCACGTTGATCTTCTCGAAGTACTTCTACATGGCGAGCTTCACGAGCTATTACACCTTCTATCTGATCGAGCGTTTTGGCGTTTCGGTCTGGAGCGCGCAAGTCCATCTCTTCGTCTTCCTCGCTGCGTCGGCGATCGGAACCGTAGCCGGCGGGCCGATCGGCGATCGTATCGGCCGCAAGTTCGTGATCTGGTTTTCTATTCTGGGCGTGTTGCCGTTCTCGCTTCTCCTGCCCCATGCAAACCTGTTCTGGACGGGCGTGCTCAGCGTGCCGATCGGATTCATTCTCTCCTCCGCGTTCTCCGCCATTCTCGTGTATGCGCAGGAGCTCATCCCTGGGAAGGTCGGGCTGATCTCGGGCCTGTTCTTCGGACTGGCGTTCGGCATGGGCGGTCTGGGTGCTGCCGTGCTCGGCCATCTCGCCGATTCGACCAGCGTCGAGTTCGTGTACGGGTTGTGCGCATACCTGCCAGCGCTAGGCATTCTGGCCGCACTCCTGCCCGACTACGCCAAGCATCGGGCTGTCTTAGATCGCTAGTCGCAGTCGGAGGTGGTTGCGCGTGCATTCAGCAACGAGCCTGACGCCCGAACGCCGCTGCGCCGTCTTCCGCTTGGAAGAGTCGTTGGAGTGCGTTCACGCGTCCATTGGCCGGGCGATCGCGCTCGCAGTACGCGATACCTTGTTGGTTCGCGTCGCCGAGGCCGCGGAACGGCGTATCTTGCGCGGGCATTCCCAGGTCGCGCGCCCTCGTGCACGGGTGGCGACTGTCCTGATACAGGCGTGAAACGCACGCACCGCAACCTGTTCATTATCATGGCGTCGACGGTCGTCTTTTATTCGATCGTTACGCGACTGCCGTGGCAGGCGGCGATGGCGCTGCTCGGCGCCGTGCTGCTGACCGCATGTGCGCTCGCCCTTTGGGCGCGCGATCTTTTCATTGCGCGATATCAGATGCGGCGGCGGCGATGGATGGCGGCGATAGCGCGCTACAAGACGTTTGAGCGCAGGCTCCTCTATGCGCCGTGGCGCGCCCTGAGTGTGGTCTTTTATCTTGGCGTTTACACGTTCGACGGCGTAGCAATCGTTCGCAACAATATCGCGCAGGCGCTCATCGCTGCGGGCGAACTTGACCAGGCGGTGAAGTTCCTGCGATTGGCGTTGCAACGAGATCCGCAGTACGCCGCGCCCTACGTCAATCTTGGTGTGATCGCCGCAATGTGCGGGGATGAACAATCTGCGCGCCGTGAGATGTCGAAGGCCGTGCATTTGGGCTACCCGCCCGCCCGCGCGCAGGAGATTTTGCGTCGCGCGCTCGACAAGTCGGCTTAGGGGCAACGCAGTGGGAGCCTGCAGTCTCGAGCATGCAGCAGGCCACACGGGCTGTTGGACCGATAGCTCTTCCGTCGCCGTGTTGACCGAAGAGGGCTGCTGCACATCGCGCTGGTTCGCCGCGCCCTCCTCATCATCGCTGTGCAGACAGAGAGTTTCGAGCAAGGTATCGCGTCGCTCAGCGAGCGTGACCCCAGCGAAACGAGATTCACGCCGGAGCCGCGCACCTGCGCGAACAGCCGCCTTCACCTTCGATGTGTCTTGCGATTCACCGGCGAGATCGGCAACCGCCTGCGTGAATTGATCGTGGTCCGAAATCATTGACTCCACGCGCGAAATCGCCTGCTTGGCCTCGGCGTGGTCGCGCTCGGCTTCATCGATCAGCACATCATCCTGGATGGCGCGACGTGCGACCGGATAGAAGATTTCTTCCTCGATCTGCGCGTGGATGCGAGCTTGCACGCGCGGCGCGCGAGTGGATCGAGCTGTTGCGCGCTCGTCTGTGCTGTGATCGCGAGTCAGCATGCGTCCGGGACGATTCCCGGGGGTTCCTGCACCGCTGTGCGAACCATCGGAGCTTCTCCAGTGAGGCGATCAGCGCAGAACGTGTAAGCGCACGAACATGGCTGCAGTTCCCACGTCAGGGGCGCCGCTCGAGGCTGCAGTTGAGTGCGCTGTGAAAGGCGGCTCAGAGCGTCGCGTCTTCCACAGGTCGTCGGGAGTGCACTCGAAACGGCCGGTCGGGTCGGCCGGGAAGGTTGAAAACGGCGCTACGTGTGCGGATGTAGTCCCGCGGGAGTCTCTATTAGACTGCCGACAGGTCGGGCTGTTTGGCGTCGCCGCACACGACGCTCTTCGTCATGAACTACGTCGAAGTCGCGATCCCGTTCTTCATCTTCGCCATGCTGGTGGAGTACCTGTACGGCAAGCTTGTCGGTCATCAGACATATCGGCTGAACGACACGATCAACAGCCTTCAACTGGGTACGCTGAGCCGACTGGTTGACGTGTTGCGGCTGGGATTTTCCGCCGCCGTGTTCGATGCGCTGGTGCGGTGGATCGGTCTGCCGCAATGGTCGATGGAGTCCGCCTGGCAATGGGCGGCGGCATTCGTGGCGTACGATTTGTGTTACTACTGGAAGCATCGATATGGCCACGAGTGGCGCATCATGTGGGCGTCCCATATCGCGCACCACCAGAGCGAGGAGTTCAACCTCAGCACCGCGCTGCGCCAGACCGGCACCGACTACATCGGCTTCGTTTTCTACATTCCCTTGTACCTGTCGGGCGCGCCGGCGAGCGCCGTGATCACGGTCGGAAGCCTCAATCTGATCTATCAGTTCTGGGTGCATACAGAGCACATCCGCCGACTCGGTCCGCTCGAATGGATTTTTGTCACCCCATCGAACCATCGGGTGCACCACGCGCGCAACCCTGAGTACATCGACAAGAACTATGGCGGGGTCTTCATTTTGTGGGATCGGATCTTCGGTACGTTCAAGGACGAGCGATCCGGGGCGCCTTGCGTCTACGGGATCACCACGGCCTTGAAGAGCTGGAACCCGCTTTGGGCGAATCTGCATTTCTGGGCGGATACCGTGCGGCTCGCGTGGGGCGCGCGACACTGGGGCGACAAGGTGCGGATCTGGTTCAAACCGCCAAGCTGGCGACCGGCTGACCTGCGCGCCAGAGCAGAGCGTGGCGTTGTGAACCGGGCTAACCTCTCCGAGGAGTCCGTTTCGACAGGCGATCGCACAGCTGACGGCTCATGGCGGCGCGATTACCCGAAATTCGATCCGCCGACCACGCGCTTCGCGCGCGTCTTTACGTTCGTCCAATTCTGGGCGGTGCTCGCTGGCTCTTTGTGGTTGCTGAAAAGTGAAGCAGATCTGCCGCGGGTGTTCGTGCTGTCGGCATTCGCGTGGATCTGCTACGCCGTGTTCGTGCAAGGCGCATGGCTCGAGGGCAGAGCGTTGGCGCGCGCTCTCGAGTGGCTGGGGATTGCCCTGTGCAGTCTGCTCGCTGGAATCGCCTATTCGCTCTCTTCCGCGCGTATGTCGAATGTCGCGGTTGTGCTTGCCGCGTACGGCATTGCGAGCGCGGTCGCGACCGTCTTGGAACGCGCTCTCCGGCACGCCCGCTGAACGTCGCGTGAGCCGCGTGCGCGAGATCTGCCTGTCGCTGTCGCAACCGGCGAGGCGCGGCACGTCACTCGGCTTTCCGGTGTGGTGCGCGCGGAGTCGCCAGGCGTATCCGCATCTGAAGCCGCGCTCGGCTTCTGGAGTCATCGCTAATCGTCAGACCCGGTCAAAGCTGCTAAGCGCGGCGCTTGACATGCCGTGCAGCACGTTGCACGTTCTCCCGATTCCCGATTCCCGATTCCCGATTCCCGATTCCCGATTCCCGATTCCCGATTCCCGAGCCCTGGTATATGTCACCCGAAGACCGCGAACGCCTCGAGCTCAAGATTGCTTTCCTGGAGCGTGCAAATCAGGAGTTGAGCGATGTCGTGTACCGTCAGCAGCAAGAGCTCGAAGCGCTGAGAGCGAACTTGAGTCGTCTCGGCGAGCGCATCGAAGCGTTGAAAACTGGACAGACGACGTACACGCTCGAGCAGGAGCGCCCGCCGCATTACTGACTCCAGTTTGAGATTACTTGGCTCGGGCTTGGATTGGAGTTTCTCGAGAACGTACGCTTGAGACCGCGGCGTCGCCGCCAAGTAAGCACCAGTCAGTCCGGCAACCACTACTTGCAGCGCCGGAGGCAGCCATGCCGACCGTAGTACGTGCGACTCATGCCGACATTACGACGCTCGCGGTCGACGCTATCGTGAATGCGGCGAATTCATCGTTGTTAGGAGGCGGCGGCGTCGACGGTGCGATCCATCGCGCTGCAGGGCCGGAGCTGCTCGACGAGTGTCGGCGGCTTGGCGGCTGCGTTGCGGGCGACGCCAAGCTGACGCGAGGCTATCGACTGCCCGCGCGATGGGTGATCCACACAGTCGGTCCAGTCTGGCGCGGCGGCAAGTGCGGGGAAGCAGAGCTGCTCGCATCGTGTTACAGGCACTCGCTCGAGGTCGCTGCCCAAGCCGGTGCGCGCACGATCGCTTTCCCAGGCGTCAGCACAGGCGTCTACGGCTATCCCGTGGAGCGCGCGGCCCGAATCGCGGTTTCGACAGTGCGCGACGTCCTGCAGAATCGCAGCAGCGTCGAAGAGGTTATTTTCTGCTGCTTCTCGGCATCGGAT
>DATAFY010000535.1:0-2262 GCA_036257205.1 Steroidobacter sp.
CGTCGTGAGGCGCGCGCCGCGATCGGTAAAGGCGCGCGTTCCATCCGGAAAATGGTAGTTCCGCCCAATACGCACGAAGCGCTGCTCGATGTCCGGCGGCATTGCGAGTCGCGACGCGTTCTCGTCGACTGGCAGTGAACCCGTCGCTGGCCGCGGCGCGACAGGACGCTCGGGCGAAGCAGCGCTGCGCTCGGGCGCGCCCGGCGTCGGCTTCTCGCTCGAGGTCCCAGGCGTGCGGCGTCGATACTCGCCAATCGCATTCTCGGGAGCGCGCCCGCGCTCGGCCGCCGCCGCGTGTTCGGTTGCCTTCGCCGTCTTGCGACGTTTCCTGGGAGAACGTGGTTCAGAGCCATCGCCATCCGTCATGACTTACTCCTAAGGCGTGCGCAGACTCTCCAAAAAACTATCGACCGCGGCTTGCATGTCCTGCTCGGACAGGCGGCCTTCGGCCGGCAACTTGACGCTATCGAAATTCACCGCAAAGTCCTCGAGCGTCAGGTCGTCGATGCGCTCCAGATCCGCGAGCGTCGCCTCACGGGCGCCCTGGACCCCAGGCTCCGAGGGTGCGACAGACCGCGCGCTCGTCGCATCGGCAGCCCGCTCCGACTTCGCGCGTATCGCCGGCAGCGGCGCCGGGACAAACGCCAGCGCCGCAATCTCGGGCGGGGACTTCAGCCGCGAGCGAAAGCGGCGATCCTCGTAGTAACGGATCTTGCTGCAGCGAATTGGCCGCAGACCCTCATAGAAAATGATCGCCTCTTCGGAACCGAGCTCCTTGACCTCCTGCGGCAGCAGCAACGCGCGCCGTTGCTCGCTCACCGTTTCGCTGCGCGAGCGTCGACCGCGCGTGTCGAACAGATCGAAGCGCGGCCGCGACTGACTCTTGACCTTCACGGTCGTGTAGCCGAGCTCGTCCGAGATCTCCCGGGCATCGGCATAGTCCTTGGGCGCGAACACGATGCGCGCCGCCAGGCTCTTTAGCATCGTCTCCGCGGCGTTCGCGCCGTACACCTCGCGCAGCTGCGCCGGCGTTTGAATCACCAGCACCACGCGCACGTTGTAACCGGGCAGATACGAGATCGCCTCGGCGATGATCGGAATACGCCCCAACGCGGTGAACTCATCGAGCAGCATCATGACCTGGTGTTTGAGCGCCGGATTGCGCTCGGGCAACGCGCGGGTCTGCAGCCCGATCGCCTGCTGGAAAAACAGGCTCAGCACCGGGCGCAAGCGGTGGAGGTCATCCGGATTGACGCCGACGTAGATGGACATCGGCTGCTCGCGGAGCCTGCGTAAGTCAAAGTCGTTGCCCGACGTCGCCGCATCGAGCATCGGGTTCAACCACAGATCGAGGCGACTGGTGAATGTCTTGCGAATGCTGCTCGCCGTTACGGGCGCCAGATCGATGACGTCGTACAGCGCCCGCACGCATTCGGACGACAATGGAAAACTGCCGCTGTTGCGCCCCTCGATCACTCGTTTCCAGTGCTGTCCGAAGCCCTCATCATCGCTCGCCATGCCTTGACGCAGCACCTCACCGACGGTGCGCGGGAGCGAGGGCGTCTCAAACAGATACAGGGCGATGCCTAAGAACAGCGAGCGTGCCGAGGCCGTCCAGAAGGGATCGACGTTCGGCGGATCGGGATAGAGCATCTCCGCGATCCGCTGCAGATCGTTGACCCGCCGGCGCGGATCGCCCGCGACATAGAAGAACGGATTCCAGCGCACCGTACGCCCGTCCTCCGCGAACGGATCGAACAAGAAGCACCCTTGGCCGTGCGCTGCCCGAAAGCCCGCCGTCAGCGTCCAGTTCTCCTTCTTGATGTCGATGCACACGAGCGACCCGGGCCAGTTGAGCGCATTGGGCACGACCACACCGACGCCCTTGCCGCTGCGCGGCGGCGCGGCGAGCGCCACGCCCTGCTGCCCGCCCAGCATCAGGTACCGTCGCCCCACGCGTCCCAGAATGACGCCCGCCTCGCCGAGTAGACCGGCGGCCGCGATCTCGCGGCGGGTCGCAAAGCGCGCCTCGCCATGCAGCGCGCGAGCGCGCGGCGCGAACAGTGCGAGCGCACTCAAGCCCGTGAGTGCGAAGCCGGCAACGCTACTGAGCAGCAACCGCTGACGCACCGGCGCGCGCGAGCCGTAGTAGTAGGCGGAGCGCGCAATCGTCAGCGGCGTCGCGCGCTGCGGTTCCAGTCGCTGCGACCACAAGAACATCCAACCCGCCAGATACTGTGCGAGCAGCAGTGCGGCGACGCC
>DATAFY010000182.1:0-1607 GCA_036257205.1 Steroidobacter sp.
TGCGGTGCGTGTGGGCGACTCGCTCGTGCCATCGCTGGCGACGGCGATCGCGGCGCGCGCAGCCGGCATCCCGGCCGACGAAGTGAGGTTTCATGCTGGCGAACTGCGCCTGGGCGATAAAGCGTTCATCCTGGATGCAGATCTGCACATGCGGCCACGGTATTTCGAACCTGCAGCCTTCGTGCAGCTTCCGTATTGGCAGGTCGCGGCGGGGGATGCTCCTGCATATCTCGTCCGCGACAAAATAGTGCTCATCGGCTTTACGGGTGCAACGCTCGCCCCCGCCTCCAACGTGAGAACCCCACAGGGCGCCGCACCATCTGTGACGGCGCTCGCGAGCGCCGTATCCAGCCTCATCAGCAACCGCCTCTACGCGCACCCCTCGCTTACGACGTGGATCGAGCGCTCCGCCGCCGTTGGCGCGATCGCATTCTGCGCATTGGCCTTGCCGTCGGCCGGATTGGGGCTCAGTGCGCTGGCGAGCGTCCTGCTCATCTGTGCGCTGCTGATGGGTGAAGTCGCGCTGCTCAGCACCGCACAGCTGTGGGCGCGCCTGGTGCTGCCCTGCGCCGCGCTGGCGGCGGGCTACGGCGTCTATGCCCTCGGAGAAATGATGAGGCGTGCAAATGCGGCCGGGCCGGACGCTCGCCATGCGGGCATCGACCTGCGCGAACTTGCCCAGACGCTCCAGCAGCGAGGTCAGCTCGACCTCGCTTTCGAAACGTATCAGCGCTGCCCGCTCGACGAACAGACGATGGAGCTGCTCTATGCGCTAGGGCTCGATTTCGAGCGCAGGCGGCAGGCGCCCAAGGCCGGCGCGGTGTATGCACACATTGCCCGGCGCGATCCGAACTACCGCGACCTGCGCGCGCGCCGCGCGCGCCTGAGCCAATCGGCGCTCACACGCAAGCCGCCGCTCGCCTTCTCCCCAAACGATCGCGAGCAGGCCCTCGAGCGCGAGCGCGTCATTGCGCTCGAAGACCTCGATCCCAAAGCGCCCGCGAAGAGTTCGCGCACGCTCGGTCGGTACGAAATCGAACGAGAACTGGGCAAGGGCGCGATGGGCGTCGTCTATCTTGGGCGGGACCCACACATCAACCGCGTGGTGGCCATCAAGGCGATCCCGCTCGCAGAAGAATTTGAAGAGGACGATCTGGCCGACGTTCGGGCCCGCTTCTTCCGTGAAGCGGAAATGGCTGGACGGCTCAACCATCCATCCATCGTTACCGTCTATGACGCCGGGGAGGATCAGGGGCTCGCCTACATCGCGATGGAGTACGTCCAAGGCCAGCACCTGAGTCATTTCACCGACTCCAGTGGGCTCCTGCCGCTGAAAAGCGTGCTCCTGCTTGTGGCCCGGGCGGCGGACGCGCTCCACTACGCGCATCGGCAGAACGTGGTTCACCGGGATATCAAACCAGCTAATATAATGTTCAATCCCGGCACGGATGAGCTGAAAATTACGGATTTTGGGATCGCGCGCCTGACGGATACAAGTCGAACAAAAACCGGAATCGTCTTGGGCACGCCCTCGTTCATGTCGCCTGAACAGCTGGAAGGCTGCATGCTCGATGGCCGCTCGGACCAATTCGCGCTAGGGGTCAGTC
>DATAFY010000187.1:0-8105 GCA_036257205.1 Steroidobacter sp.
GCGTGCGAGCGCACTGATTTGGGCTATCAACGCTCGTGCATGATTGATGTGGCGCGGCTCAAGTTCTGCAATTTTCGAACAACCACATGGATCTGATCGCCTGGTTTGTCGACTTCATCCTGCACCTAGATACGCACCTGACGGAGCTGGTCGCCGACTATCGGCTGTGGGTGTACGCGATTCTGTTCGCGATCATCTTCTGCGAGACGGGTCTCGTCGTAACGCCGTTTCTGCCCGGCGATTCTCTGCTGTTTGCGATCGGCGCGCTCGCGGCGGTGGACGACACGGGCACGTTGAGCATCGGCCTGATCTGGGCGCTGCTCAGCGCTGCTGCGATTCTCGGCAATGAAGTCAACTTCAGGATCGGCCGGGCGGTCGGGCCGCGCGCTTTCAGCGGCACTGTCCGCTGGCTCAAGCAGGAATACCTCGAGCGCACCGCCGCGTTCTATGAGAAACACGGCGGCAAGACGATCATTCTGTCGCGATTCGTGCCTATCATTCGGACGTTCGCGCCGTTCGTCGCCGGCGTCGGCGCGATGCGGCGTCGGAAATTCGCCGCCTACAATTTCAGCGGCGGGTTGCTGTGGGTGACCCTGTTCGTATGGGGCGGGTATCTCTTCGGCAACGTGCCCGCCGTCAAAGGAAATTTCGGCGTCGTCACGATTCTCATCATCATCGTGTCGCTGCTTCCCGTCGCGTGGGGATTATTGCATCCGAGGCGCGCCTCGGCGTAGCGTCAACACGAGCGGCAGGGATCTGCGTCAGCGTCGCAGCGACGCGAATCCGATGATGCTGCCGAGGATGAGCGCGAAGCCTGGCCAGAGCGGATGCGCCTCGAGAGCAAGCCAGAGCAACCCGCTTAAGCCGCCCGTGGAGCAGAGCAGGGCAACGTCGCGGCGCCGTGCGCTTTCACGCATCTCCTGGCGCAAAGCCTCCGTATGGCGATCCAACTCCAACGTCAGACGTCCATCCGCGGCGCGCGCGATGGCGTTCTCGAGCAGCGGCGGCAGCTGACGCAGCGCCTGCAATAGATCCGGGAGTTGACCGCTCACATCGCGCGCGATCGTGCGCAGCGTCCAGCGCTCGCGCAGCCACTGGCGAAGCAACGGCTGGGCTGTTTTCCACAGGTCGAGCTCCGGATAGAGCTGCCGACCCACGCCCTCGATCTGCAATAAGGTCTTCTGAATCAGCATCAGCTGCGGCTGCATCTGCGCATCGAAACGCTGCGCCGCCTCAAAGAGGCTGATCAGGACCTGGCCGAATGAGATCTCCCGCAGGGGCTTGTTGGCGATCGGCTCGCATACCGTGCGTACAGCGGATTCGAGCTCATCGATGCGTACGTGCGCCGGAATCCACCCTGCGTCGATGTGCAGCTGTGCAATCCGCCGATAGTCGCGCTCGAAGAACGCGAGGAAATTCGCAGCGAGATAATGCTGATCGCCCGGATCAAGCGTTCCCACGATCCCGAAGTCCACGGCGGCGTAGCGCGGCTGCTGCGGATCATCGAGCAACACGAAAATGTTGCCGGGATGCATGTCGGCGTGAAAAAAATTGTGGCGGAAGGCCTGCGTGAAGAAGATCTCTACGCCGTTCTCCGCGAGTCGCTGAATATTCGCGCCGCGACGCTGCAGCTCGGCCATGTCGCTGATGAGGACGCCGCGTACGCGCTCCATCACCATCACGTTCTTGCGGCAGTAGTCCCAGTACACCTCCGGGACGTACAGAAGCGTCGAGTCCGCGAAGTTGCGCCTCAGCTGCGCGGCGTTGGCGGCCTCGCGCATGAGATCGAGCTCATCGAGTATCGTTTTCTCGTATTCGCGCACTAGTTCGATGGGCCGCAGCCGGTGCGCATCCGACCAGTAGCGATTCGCCAGCTCCGCGATCGTATAAAGCACTTCGATATCGCGCGCGATCAAAGTGCGGATGCCCGGACGCACGATCTTTACAACGACCTCACGTCCATCCCGCAACTCCGCCGGGTGCACTTGCGCGATCGTGGCGGCGGCGAGAGGCGATTCATCGAACCTCGCGAAGACATCGGTGAGCGGCCGCCCGTAAGCGGTCTCGACGATGCAGCGCGCCTGCGAGCCCGGAAACGGCGGCACTCGATCCTGCAGTTTCTCGAGCTCATCGGCGATGTCGCGCGGCAGCAGGTCGCGGCGGGTCGAGAGCATCTGACCGAACTTCATGAAGATCGGGCCGAGCTCCTCGAGCGCAAGCCGCAGTCGCTCGCCGCGCTCGCCTCTATGGCGACGAAACCACGCAGCGGGAGAGAGCAGGAAGGCGAAGCGCAGCGGGCGATAGAGATGCGCCGCCGTAATGATTTCATCCAGCCGAAAGCGCACGAGCACGCGCTGAATCTGCAGCAGCCGGGAGAGGACGCGAACGCGCATGGAGCAGCTGGTGTTTGCTGAGTTATGACTGGTGGTCGTAAGGAGCGCGGTTTTGCAACGACGCGGCCTGCTTTCTGCGCTCAAGCAGATTCAGTCTTGCTTCGAGCCTTTCGACCGCCTCGCGCAGCGCATCCACGCCCGCGACGAATTCCTCGGCCTCTGTGCGGCTCGGCAGGTCGCGGCCTTCTTCCTGCAAATATTCGGCGACATTCTGCGCAAAGACGTCGGCCGCTCGACGGGCGAACTGCAGCGCCGAACGCGCGACGTTGCCGATCTGATGCGCGGCGACGTCGCCGACCGCGCGCGAAAGCTCTTCCTCAAAGTCGGGGCGCGCCGCGCTGAGCAGCGCGCTGAACGCCTGCGCCGCCTCCGCATCCCCTTCGATATGGACGGAGCGTGTGCGCAGCACCGCCTCAGGCGTCGGGCCCGCGAGCCGCAACAACGACATCGGTGCGCCTGACAAGGTTGCGTTCGGCGCGCCCTCGTGGCTCGTGTCGAGCGTCATGTGGTCGCCGTGCGCTTTGAAATAGAGGCTGATCGGCGCTCCTTCGACATGCAGAGCGAGCACCTTGCCTTCGAGGCGTTTGCACAGCGCGCGCGCAGCCGAGGAGGCGGCGATGTTGCGATTGAGCGCGGACTCAAGAGGCGTCAGGCGCATAGGAAGGGAAGGCGGCGCTTCATCACAGCCGGTAACCGCGGTGCAGCGCGACAATGCCGCCCGTCAGATTGTGATATCGACATCTCTCCAGACCCGCCTCGCGCATCATCGCGAGCAGCTCTTCCTGTTTCGGGAAGCGGCGAATGGACTCGGCCAGATAGCGATAGCTCGCCTCATCTCTCGCCACGACCTTGCCGAGCCAGGGCAGGACCGCGAACGAATACGCATCATAGACGGGCTTCAGTCCCGGCAGCGTTGGGTGCGAGAACTCCAGAATGAGCAGCTGTCCGCCGGGTTTGAGCACACGCGCCATCGAGCGCAGCGCGGCGGGCTTATCGGTCACGTTGCGCAGGCCGAAACCGATGGTCACGCAGTCGAACGTAGCATCCGGGAAGGGCAGGCGTTCGGCGTTGGCCTGAGCGTAACGGATGTTGCCGACCGCTCCCCGGTCGGTCAGGGCATCACGCCCCTCGCGCAGCATCGAACCATTGATGTCCGTGAGCAACACCAGGCCGGTCGGGCCGACCTGTTTCGCCGCGCCGGCGGCAAGATTGCCTGTGCCGCCGGCCACGTCGAGCGCTCTCTGACCGGGACGCAGGCCCGTTTGAGAGAGCGCAAAGCGCTTCCACAGCCGGTGTGCGCCGCCCGACATCAAATCGTTCATGAGGTCGTAGCGGCTGGCGACAGAATCGAACACCGCGCGAACGCGTGCGGTTTTCTCGGCGAGGGGCACCTGCTGATAACCGAAGTCGGTGGTCGCAGGAGGTTGATTGGAGCTGTGGTCGGGTTGGGTCATCGCGGCCCGCATTCTAGCTGCGACTCGAGGACAAGGCACACGTAGGCCGCGAGCGCCCGGCGATCAGGACTTCTGCGGCATTGCGCCGGTCGGTCTCGGCGCGGTCCGGCGGCGCCCGACAGCGACTGCCCTCGCCGCCGCTGCAGGCTAAGGCCGCCTACTCGAGGGCGTCGGGGTCGGATAGGGGATGCCCAGCTCGGCAAGCCGCGCCAGGTACTGACGCCATTTTCCTTCGCGTTCCCGTCCCAGCTCGTGCAGGTAGCCCCACGTGTACAGGCCCGTGTCGTGCCCGTCGTCGAACACGATTCTTACGGCGTAATGCCCGACAGGTTCGATCTTGGCGACGCCGACCTCGTGCTTGCCGATCTGCAGCGTCTCCTGCCCGGGGCCGTGACCGCGCACTTCCGCCGAGGGCGAGTACACGCGCAGGTATTCGAACGGCAATTCGAAATGCGAGCCGTCATCGAATGCGACCTCGAGCACTCGCGATCGCGTGCGCAGCTTTAGAGAAGTCGGGCGAGGCATGGGAGAGACTCAACGCTTGAGGAACAGGCGGTCAGGAGATCAGGACCTGGAGCGGCGTCGGCCTGCAGCGCACGATGAAAACGCCCAGCGCAGAGCAGGACCGGTCGCGCGCCCAGCGCAGCCGCTAAAGGATGTAACGGGTCAGATCCTCATCCTTGACCAGCTCGCCCAGATGCTTTTCAACGTAGTCGCCGTCGACGACGACGTGCAGGCCGGTGCGGTCCGCCGCCTCGAAAGACAACGCTTCCAGCAGTCGCTCGAGGACCGTATGCAGACGACGCGCGCCGATGTTTTCCGTGCGCTCGTTCACGTGCCAGGCGACCTCGGCGATTCTACGTACGCCGCTGTCGGCAAATTCGAGCTGCACGCCTTCGGTTTCGAGAAGCGCCCGGTACTGCGTGCAAAGCGAAGCGTCGGGCTCGGTCAGGATGCGAATGAAATCCTCGACCGTGAGCGCGTCGAGCTCCACCCGTATTGGGAAGCGGCCTTGCAGCTCGGGGATCAAATCCGAGGGCTTGGACATGTGAAATGCGCCGGAGGCGATGAAGAGAATGTGATCCGTCTTCACGACGCCATGTCTGGTGCTGACCGTACTGCCCTCCACGAGCGGCAGGAGGTCGCGCTGCACGCCCTCGCGTGAGACGTCCGCTGCGGCTGTTTCCTGCCGGCGCGCGATCTTGTCGATCTCGTCGATGAACACGATGCCGTTTTGCTCCGCGTTCTGAAGCGCGCGCAGCTTCAAATCCTCTTCGTTGATCATCTTGCCGGCTTCTTCGTCCGTCAGAAGCTTGAACGCCTCGCGCACTTTCACCTTGCGCGTCTTCGTGCGTGCGCCGCCGAGATTGGAAAACATGTTCTGCAGCTGCTGCGTCAGGTCTTCCATGCCCGCCGGCGCCATGATCTCCACGCCCATCGGCAGCGCGCGAACTTCGATCTCGATTTCACGCTCATCGAGCTGCCCTTCGCGCAGCATCTTCCGGAATTTCTGGCGCGTATCGGCGTCGCGAGGCGCAGGCTCCGGTTCGGCGCTGAAACCGATCGATCTGGGCCGTGGGAGCAAGGCGTCGAGAACGCGCTCTTCTGCAGCGTCCATCGCGCGATGCCGCACTTTCTCCATCTCCGCTTCACGAGTCATTTTCACGGCCACATCCATCAGATCCTTAATGATGGAGTCGACCTCCCTGCCGACATAGCCGACCTCGGTGAACTTCGTAGCTTCGACTTTGATGAAGGGGGCGCGCGCGAGCCGCGCCAGGCGTCGAGCGATTTCCGTCTTGCCCACGCCGGTCGGCCCGATCATGAGGATGTTCTTGGGGGTGATTTCGGCCCGTAATTCATCGGACACTTGCATACGCCGCCATCTGTTGCGCAGCGCGATTGCGACTGCGCGCTTGGCCGCGCTCTGCCCGACGATGTGCTTGTCGAGCTCTTGGACGATCTCTCTGGGAGTCATTGACATAAGTGGAAGTGAATACAGACTCGCAATGAGCGACTAGACCGGCGGATGCAGGCGTGAATCTCATGACTCGCCCGCGTCAGTCACAGTCGCTGCAATTCCTCAATCGTCAGATTGCGATTGGTGTAAATGCAAATGTCGGCGGCGATGTTCAGCGCCTTTTCGACGATCGTGCGCGCGTCCAGATCCGTGTTCTGCACGAGCGCGCGTGCGGCCGCTTGCGCGTATGAACCGCCCGATCCGATGGCCATGATGTCTTCTTCGGGTTCGATGACGTCGCCGTTGCCCGAAACGATGAACGAAGACTTGGCGTCCGCGACGCACAAAAGGGCTTCGAGTCGGCGCAGGCTTCTGTCCGTGCGCCAGTCCTTTGCGAGTTCTATGGCGGCCCGCGTCATGTTGCCGTACTGCTGCAACTTTGCTTCGAAGCGTTCGAAGAGCGTGAATGCATCGGCCGTCCCGCCGGCGAAGCCTGCGAGCACTTTGCCGTCGTAAAGGCGGCGCACTTTGCGGGCGTTGCCCTTCATGATCGTATTGCCGATCGAGACTTGACCGTCGCCGCCCACGACGACGACGCCGTTGCGGCGGACGGAAACGATAGTGGTGCCTTCGAATTGCTGCACGCGGATGGTCCGGAAGAAAGCCGACCTGTGGCGGGTCAGGCCACAGAGTACACAGAGATGAAAATCATAGAAACTGGCGATCTGACGACCGAAGGCGTCCTCACGCCGGCGACCTTCTCGCGAATCCGCTGAAAGCCTCTGTTTCGTTCATACACACAACCTCCGCTCGCCGCTGTCCAAAACCCGCTCAGGGCTTGCGCTTTGCGCGGGGATGCGCAGCGTCATAGATCCGGGCTAAGTGCTGAAAATCAAGGTGGGTGTAAATCTGAGTCGTGGCGATATTCGCGTGCCCCAGCAGTTCCTGGACGCCGCGCAGGTCGTGACTGGATTCGAGCAGATGGGAAGCGAATGAATGGCGGAACATGTGCGGATGAACATGGACGCCTAAGCCTGTGCGCTTGGCCCATCCGGCGATGCGCTCCTGGACCATGCGCCGGCTCAGCCGTTCGCCGCGGCGGCTTACGAACAGCGCCGTCTCCTCCTGAACGGCGAGCGTCGCTCGCTCTTTCAACCAGACGGCGAGGGCCTGCGCTGCGTATCGGCCCACGGGCACGATGCGCGTTTTTGCGCCTTTGCCCAGGACGCGCACCGTGCGGTCCGCAAGATCGACGTCGCCCATATCAAGACCGACAAGTTCGCTCAGCCGCAGCCCTGAAGAGTAGAACAACTCCATCATCGCCTTGTCGCGCACGCTCAGACTCTCGTCCGTGCGGAAGCTGAGCAAACGGGCCATCTGATCGACGTCGATGGTCGCGGGAAGCCGCTTCTTGGGCTTCGGCGCCTGAATCTCGTTCGCGGGATTGGCGTGCAGCTCGCCTTCGCGGATCAGGAATCGAAAGAAACTGCGCAGCGCGCTCAGCCGCCTCGAGATCGTGCGGGGCGAGGCGCCGCGGCGGAACTCGGCGCCGGCGAATGTGCGGATGTGTTGGCTGTCGAGGCTGCGCCACTCAGCGAGGGCGTTCTGATCGCACCACGAAACAAAGCGTGCGAGGTCGAGCTTGTAGTTGGCGTGCGTGTGCCCGGAGAGTCGTCGCTCCACGGTCAGGTGCGTGAGAAAACGGGAAATCCAGGCGAGTGCGTCGGGAGACATGAACGTGTTCGTGGTACGTCGATCGTTTCCCCGTCAGCACAGCCCCCAGGTGGTTTCAGGCGCATGAGCGACGAGCGGAAACGGCGATCGGGGATCCTCGCCGCCGCCTCAGCTCACGGCGCCGAGCGCTTCGCTGACCAGCTCGCCGATGCGCGCGAGAAAATCGGTGCTCATGGCCGGGTGGAACCGTTCGGCGTCGGGACTGCCCACTGCAAGCAGACCGGCCGATGAGTCCTTGCCGAGCGGCACGAGCGCCGCCGAGCCGATCTCGATCGTCCCTACCCCGAAGAGGAAATCGCGTTGGCTGTCGCGGATTTGTCCGCAGCGCGGCTTGGCGGCTTCGAACAGGGCTTCGAACATTTTCCATTCGAGCGCTTTCGCTTCGATCAGCCGTAGATGACGACTGGCTTCCACGCTGCGAAGCGCTGAGTTCTGGCCGGGCGCGACGAGCAGCAACCACTCCGAGGCCCCGAAATCCTCCCGCAGCGAGCCTTCGAGCGAATCGAGCAGGTCGGCGGCGCTGCGGGCCGCGATCAAGCGGCGCGCCAGACGGTGAATCTTGGA
>DATAFY010000193.1:0-9224 GCA_036257205.1 Steroidobacter sp.
GCAAGACGCGATCCTTGCGCGAGTGCGTCGAGAGCTTTGAAATGTAGTTTGTCTCAACGGCGTCGCTCATCAGAACCCTCTCTTCTGAATGATATGAGCCGCACGATCCAACTCCTCCTGGAAATTCGGGTGGGCGATTGCGATCAAGCGGCGTGCCCGCTCCGCGAGCGTCCGTCCCTTGAGTTCGGCGGCGCCGAATTCGGTAACGATCACGTCGACATCGCTGCGTGCGGTCGTGACAGGCCCTGAAAGGCTAGCCGCGATCCGACTAACCTTGCCGCCGCGAGCGGTGGCAGGCAACGCAATGATAGCGCGGCCGCCAGGAGAACGCGCGCCGCCGCGGACGAAATCCACTTGGCCGCCCGTCCCGCCCAGATACTGCGAACCGCTCTGCTCGGCGTTTACCTGGCCCGTCAAGTCGACCTCGAGCGCCGAGTTGATCGTCGTCAGCTTCGGCAAGCGCGACAGGAGGCTTGCGTTATGCGTGTAAGCGCAACTGCGCATGCCGATCTTCGGATTGCGATCGGCGAACTCATACAGACGTCTGGTGCCGATCAGGGCGCCGGTGATGGACACGCCTGGATCGATTGGCTTGACGGCGTTGGTGACCACACCCGCCTCGACCAAGTCGACCAGACCATCGCCGATCATGCCCGAATGAACACCCAGATCGCGCCGATCATGAAGCAGACGCAAGATTGCATCGGGCACGGCGCCGACCCCGACTTGGATTACTGCGCCGTCCTCGATGTAGCCGGCCACGATCTTCGCGATCCTCAGATCGGTTTCGCCGATCGGCGCCGGGGGAACTTCAACCGGCGTCCGTGACACGCGAACGGCGCAGTCGATCCGGGAGCCCGGCAAAACGGCGTCGCCAAATGTGAACGGCACTCGCTCATTCACCTCGGCGATGACCACCCGCGCCTACGCCACAGCCGCCTGAACGAAGTCGCTGATCAGGCCGAAGCTGTGGTCACCGTTGGCGTTGGGCGGACTGACCTGGACGAAGGCTGCCTCGCAACCGATCAACCCTTGCTCGATCATCGGTCCGACCTGACTCACATGACAGGGCACGATCCCCAGCCGGCCCGTCGCGGCGAGCGTCCGCAGTGCGCCGATGGCTCCCATGCTGGAAAGGTTCAACCTTTCCGCCGCCTTCGCGTCCAGGATCCCTGAGAAGCTCGTGGCCGCGAACGCCGAAAGCCCGCCGATGTTTTCGGCCTGCGCGATCAGCGCCTCAACCAGCGTCGTGGGCTCGCCGCACGCCTGGCCCCATACGATGTGATCGCCTGGGCGCAAAAAGGCGCCGAGGTCCAACCCGGCCGCATCCGTCGAAACCGTCATTGGCGCCCCGCCAGGGCCAAGAGCGCCTGCGCGCGCGCGAGATGCGGTCGATCCAGCATTTTCCCGTTGTGGCCGATCGTGCCGGCGCCCGGATTAGCAGCAAACAGATCCACGATCTCCTGCGCCGACGCGAGCTCTTCGGCGCTTGGCTTGAACGCCTGGTTGATTACATCGACTTGCGCCGGATGAATGGCAAGCATCCCTCGATACCCCGAGCGGCGCACTTGCGCCGCCCGCTTGCGAAGGCCTGTTTCGTCCCGAAAATCGTCATGAATCGTTTCGATCGCGGGTACGCCAGCCGCCGCTGCGCCAACCAGGCAAAGGCTGCGCGCCAGCTCATAGGTGAAATCATAGCCGCCGTATTCGCCGCGATTGTCGCTGGCGCCAAGCGCCGTCGCGAGATCTTCGGCGCCCCATGACATCGCGACCAACCGCGGCGCGCCGCCATAGCTTCCTATCGCGAGCATGCTCTCGGGCGTCTCAGTCGTGAGGAGAATTACCTTGGTCACGCCGATCCCAGCGCCGGCGGCTGCCTCCAGAGCCGTGAGGTAATGGTCCAACAGCTCCACGTCGGCACGGCCACGCGGTTTTGGAAGCATGATGCCGCCCGGACCGGCAGGCATGATCGCTGCAAGGTCCGCCAAGGCGTGGGCGCCCTGGATGGGATTGATACGGACCCAGAGCCGCGCGCGCTGTTGCGCGTTCGCCCTCAAGAAGGCCGAAACCATCGAGCGGGCTTTAGGCTTTTCCAGCTCGGCTACGGCATCCTCGAGATCAAGAAGGACGATGTCTGCCGGGCTGGCGGTCGCCTTCTCCATTTTGCGTTCGCTGCCGCCCGGCGCGAACAGCCAGGACCGTGCGTTGATGCTTTCTGTGCCAATGGTCATGTTTTTCGTGCTCGCTTAAGCGGCCTCACCGGCGTGGGTAAGACTTGGGAAGCTCCTGCATCTTCTCGGCAAGGAAGTTCGGGCTCATGTGCGGACTCGCCGGCGCGGTCTGGGGGATTAGGACTTCGCCCAACAGCTGTTCGATATGATATTCCTGCACGTAGCCCGTGCCACCCCAGCGTCTGCATGACCGTGGCAAGCGCCAAACGCGAATTCGCCGGCAAGATATCCGCCGGTTTGGGCTTCCACGGCGCGCTGCTGCCCCTTGTCGAAGAGGGTAGCGACCCCATGGCCGTCAGGTTGGCCGCCTCGAGCTGCGCCCAGCTGTGCCTGCTGATAGCTTGTTCATGCCGACTGGGCGGTTAGACGCAACGCGCTCGCGCGCGGCGATGGCGGCGTGGCACGCGTTGCGTTGAGCCCATGAGATGCTCTTCCATGTTCGAACGATGACCGGCGCCGGACGCGCGTTCTCTTCCGGCGCCGACTTGTCGGGCCAGCAGCTGGACGACGCCGGCGCCGTGCTGGAGTCCCACTTCAACCCGCTGCTTGAACGCTTGTTGGCCCTGCCGATTCCTTTCATCACCGCCGTCAACGGCCCGGCCGCCGGCGCAGGATGCTCGCTCGCGCTCGCGGGCGATATCGTCGTGGCTGCGCGTTCGGCCTATTTTCTCCAGGCGTTCGTAAACATTGGCCTCGTTCCGGACGTGGGCAGCACATGGATGCTGCCGCGACTCGTCGGACGTGCGCGCGCGCAGGCGATGATGATGCTCGGCGAGCGCATCGGCGTCGAGCAGGCGGAGCAGTGGGGCATGGTCTACAAGACCGTAGAGGACGCCGCACTGGCGAATGAAGCAGACGCTTTGGCTCTGAAGCTGGCCAACGGTCCCACGCGCGCCTACGCCATGATTCGCCAGGCGATCCGCGCTTCGCTCGAGTGCTCGCTGACGGAGGCGTTGCACATCGAGCGTTGGAACCAGCTCCAGGCCGGCCGCACAGAGGATTTCAAGGAAGGCGTGGGTTCAAGCCTGCGGCATTGCTCGAGAGACTCGCGGCGGAAGGCAAGACGTTTCAGCAGGGTAGCCGCAAAGACGACCCCAGCGAGACTGGGATTCGCGGATCGGGAACGACGGGGCCGCTGGCCCCGTCGTTTGCTCCCATCGTGATCTCTGATCGCACGTAGCCGCACCGCTGCACTCGCAGGACGTTACGTAGGACATCCAACGGATTGTTTTGCAGCCTTCCGGCTTAGGACCGATGAGTATTCAGCGTGCACACCGATCCACGTTTCAGGCGCATGGCGCGCCCTGGGCGCTACATTCGAGCCAGACGCGAGCACGGGGTAGCGCACGCATCCGCCAGGTGACGCCTTGACGCTCGCGTCGCGGCCAACAGGTCAGCGCGCTGGTTTGCCGTTCAACTTGGGTTGCCTATGAGAGCACCGTCAAGAACGGTCTAGATCAACTTCGCGCACGCCCTTTCGAAGGCGAGCCTCCTCGACATAGGTGCGCACCTGCTCACGTAGTTCCTCTCCATGCGAAATGGCGCGCAGCACCAGTAAGGGATTCGATCTGTCCGATGTCTCCAAAACGACGGTCGAAAGCGAGAACAAACGCAGGTAAAGCGGCTGCTGGAGCTTGTAATCGCGAACGCGATACAACTCGAGTTCATCCAGATGCTTGTTCAAAACGCCGCTGCGTGTACGCAGACGTTGAGTAGTGAGTTCGTATCTGGTGTTCGCAATCACGAGCCATTTCCAGCAGCCGATCGCCCAAGGTATGGCGGCGAGCAGGAGGCCGATTACGACCGCAAGCCCCGGCACAGCGTCCATCGAGCGCAAGATCGACGTTCCGATGAAGGTCAGTGCAACGAACACGGCTCCCAATAAGAGATAGTGCGGCAGGTTGAGCACCTGCGAGGGCGTGCCGTACCAAACAGTCTTTTCGGGCGCGGCTGCTGCCCCGGTAACCGAGTTCATCGTTGCGTCCATGACAACCAGGTGGGAGATGCGGAGTAATGTGCTACGCCCTCGCGCGCCGGGCAAGCCGGGCGCTCGTCAGGGGAGCGCGGCCAGTCGACTGGCTCTCCGCGACGCTAAGCGGTAAGGGTATCCACTTGCTTACAAATCCGCCGCTTGACAGCGCGCCGCGGCAAACTATCTGTCCACGGCACAATGCCGTCACTCAATGTGACCGCGTCCCGCTGAGCGGCTCGCGCCGTTCGGACCAGAGACTCGGACAAAAGAGAGTCGGCGGGTTCGCGTGTGCGGCGGAGAAGGCGACAGCTCGCGCGGGCGCGCCTGGCAGCACATCGTGTCCGGCGTGCAGCACGCTTGCAGCCTTGCTGTTGCGTGCCTCGCAGCAAGGACCAACCTCGAGCTGAGAGGGCAGTTCCCGCGTTGTGCGGCGCCTTGACGACCACGCTAGCGCCGCTTCGGGGGTTGCCACTCGACCATCCGGGGGCAAACGCGTCGGCATGCTTCACTACGCACATCCGCCCTCCTCCTCTTCTCATTTTGTTTCTCCGTGCGCCATAACTCATCGGCGTCGTCACATGATGAACGCTGCCGCGCGCCCTATAGCCATCCGCTGTCCGCGAGCCGCTTCAATCGATCGCGGCGCGCTGCTGCATACAGGTGGCGCAGCTCCGGCGAGGGCTGCTTGTAGTGACCTTGACGGCGGATAACTTCCCCGACTGTGCTGACGGGCAAGCCCAGTTCGCGCGCCAACTGATTCAGGTTCTTGTGCGTGCGATGCCACTCAAGAATGGCCGTGACCTGAGCGTCGGTGACTCGACGCGGGCGACCCTTCGTGCTGTACATATCGATACCTCCCAATGTCCGGGGCGGAATTGCCCGCGCTCGGCGCTCCACACGCGCGCAATTCCGGCCGTTCTTCTTCTCGTGAAATAGATCCCTGCAGCAGAGCAGTTGGCCTGCGGTGCACGCCGCAGGGCCATCGCCCCCACCACCCGGCCCCGTGATCGAGCAAGCAAGCTGCCAATCATCATTGCGAGAGCCCGTCACGCTGTAATCAGCGCTCCTGACTCGGCTCGGGCGCGTTCTGCTTGGAGCCGGACACGACGTCGACGCCAGCAATGCCGCCCAATCGTCTGCGCCAATCCGGTAACTGGAGCGATGCGGGGGCACGGCAATCGACGTTCAGTGACGCTAATGTCGGTTCTTTAGGTTCACGAGGTCGCCGGTGCGTGAGACCATCCAATCACACCCGCGCCCTGGTGTGTGCTCGAGTTTTGGCCGAATTTTCGGCGAAATCGACATACCCCCCCGGCTAAAGTCGTGACTTCAGAAAATCCGCGTAGTCCGACGCGCCGATTTCCCGTTCGTTTTACGGAAACTCCTTTTCCGGTGTTGAGGACCACAATGAGCGTTTTCGGCGTGGAACGCGATCTCGTGGCTGCTTTGAGGCGCACGCATAAGGGCGACGAATTGTTCGGACTTGGATGAATCTAGCGGAGGAGCGATCGGGCGAATCGTCTCTGCGTCATCGAAGTCTCGCCGATGATTCACCGATGGACGCCGATACGGTCACCGGCAACTGGGACGTCATCTGCGGCGGGCGATACTGCGGAACGACAGTGGACCGCGTCGATCACCACAGCGCCGACAATATCCGCCCGCGATGAGCAGCTCGCCTGCAGCCCAGTTGCGAGTGTATGCAGCACGTTTCTTCTGGTCTCGAACAGGCACGACCATCCATCGCCAGCCCCTCTCGGGCCATCCCACCGCCAGCGATGATACGTGTCATGCGCGAGCCTCCTCGAAGAGGCCGGTTGAGCGATACGCTCACGCGCGACGTACTCACGCATGAACTCGCGGAGAACTTGCGCGGCGAGCTTTCCCGAGGTCCGGCACACCTCCAGAAATTGCTCCCGGAGTTCTTTCTCGGCCTGCAGCCCGCAAGCCGCTCTTTGGTTTGAAACGCGGCTCAGGCTGCTGCGAAGCAGCCTGCCGTCGGCATCGACGTGCGCGGCTCGCGCTCCGGAGTGCGAATGTCGCCGTCGACCCCGCATAGTCCGTCTGAGCGACAAGCGAGTGGTGCTCGGCTGGACGCATCGGTACGGCCGGGGTGAGACTGCAACGATTCGCGTGCTGATAATCATCCAGTCCCTCTGAGGTTTGCGATAACTACGATAACAATTGCGATCGTGTTGTAGACGAAGGCCAGCAACTGCTGCTGTTTTTTCTCGACGGTGATGGCCATGGCGATCCTGCGCAGCGCATAGACGCTTGCCCGAGCGACCAGCGAGCGGCGGCTGCACCCGGACAATGGTTGGTCGGGATGGGCAACGATCACGACGCCGAGCCGAATTGCCGGCGCGATTAGCCGATCGCGAGCGCACCGCCGACTTGATCTGACTATCAGCGTCAACTCTCAACTTGTGGCCGAACCTTTGACCAAATCGAGCAGCATCGTCGCTGGCTTTCTATCGCGCTGCGCGCGCCGCCTGCAGCTAACCGCAATCCGCAATACGACGTTCGCTTCCTTCTGCCCGTCTTGACGCTTCTGAGCGCGGCAGCATCAGCTGACGAGTTGGTCGTTGGATTTGCTACTGGGCGGGATGATCTGCGCGGAAGCAACGACAATGTGCATCTCATAGTGATGCCAACCGCAGGCTCGCCTGCACGGTTCCTGAAGGTCAACGACCGGCAGCCTGCCCCGTAATTCGGTGCGAGCGGTGAGGCGGCCGCTGCCGTCCCTGAATGCGGCTGCGCGCCGTTCTGCTCGACGTTCGGACGCGACATTGGCGGCGCGCATCGCAACGGCTCACATCGCGTATCGCAGGGACCAAGCACTCGTGGTACAAGTGGCCGTTCAGACTCGATTTGCGAGGTCTGCCATGAGCAGGCTGTGCAGAGGAATCAGGTTCGTGCTGGCCGCAGCCATCGCAACCAATGCGCTGGCTGCAGCCCCACAAGAATTGGCGGAACTTGACCGCCGCGTCGAAACGTTTCTCGAAAGTCGCGAAGGAACCTGGCGCGACATGAACGTTCCGGAGGTCGATGGCCGCACCTTGCGCGATCTGATCATCGAGAACCGCTACACGAGCGCGCTCGAGATCGGCACGTCGACGGGACATTCCGCCATCTGGATAGCCTGGGGCCTGAGCAGGACCGGCGGGAAGCTGACGACGATCGAGATCGATCCCGCGCGTCACAAGACGGCGCTGGCGAATTTCGAGGAAGCGGGACTGAGCAAATTCATCGACGCGCGACTCGCGGACGCCCATGAGCTCGTTCCGACGCTCGCCGGTCCGTTCGATTTCGTTTTCTCCGACGCCGACAAGGGGTGGTACGCGAAATACTTCGACGCAATCTGGCCGAAGATGCCCGTCGGCGGTTGCTTCACCGCGCACAACGTTGCCATGCGCATGAGCGGCATAACGGAGTTCCTGGATCACCTCAAAACAATCAGGAATGGCCGCACGACAATCGACCAGAAGAGCCGCGCGGGGCTTTCGATTACGTGCAAGACGGGAGAGATGCTGAGCGATGAGTAGATCGGTGCACTTTGATCCATGCGGCCCGCTCGGACTGGGGCAATTCAAATTCGCGACAACGCTGGTCCAAATTGGATTCGATGTCGAATCTCATGCGTCCACCGTGGACGGCGCGACGCGCCATACATTGTTTTGAGCTATGCCGAGCGTCTGTCGCGTGCTTTAGAGAGTCGGGACAGCGGGCCGCCAGCATCTTCCGCTGTCTCGCGGCCGCGGCGCTGCCGCACGATTTCAGTATCACGCGAAGCCTGTTGATCGCGATCGCCGCCCAAGGGGCCGCCAGACTGCGTCTGTCCGCACAGCGCACGGATGGTGCTCGATAGCTTGCGGCTTTCCGCTCGCAGAGTCCCTGCAAGCCGGCGGTGCGCACGCCCGCGAGGCCTCTAACGGTTGACAATATTGAGGATGTTGCCATCTGGATCTTTGAACCAGGCCACTTTCATGTCGCCGGCAACATGCAGATCTCCTTCTAGCTTCACACCGGGCATGTCGTAATGCTCGAACCTCACACCTTTGGCTTTGAGCGCACGCACTTCGCCTTCCACATCCTCGACGGCCCAGGTCACGGCCGTGGCCTCATTCGTACCGGCGTATTGCGAGCGATAGACGTTGATGCGGGAATTTCCGCTCCCGTAGACGATCACTTCATCACCCTCGGCATCGATCTGCTTCAGACCGAGCGTGCCCTCATAGAATTTCTTCGCGGCCGAAAGGTTTTTGACTGCTAGGTTCGCAACTGCGTCTTTGTTTCCGAGCATGGATTGACCCTCCCAAGGTTGTGCGCTATCCAAAGAACGATATGGGACGAGCCGACTACGCGCTGCAATTACTGCGGCTCATGCAAGCCTATGCGTAGCTATTGCACTGACATGTGAAAGCGCCTGATCCAGATGCCATTCGGGACGGCGCGAACGCCGGTGCTGCAGATGGAACGCGGCACGCGCGCTTTTGATCCGTATTGCTCGATTCAGGAACTCTCGTGCGTCCTCAGCCGCAAACCAGGACACGCCCAGCGAGATGCGCGGGCTGAGAGACCCCCGGACGTTCTGAATCGCCGTGACAGAGTGAAAGTCGTTGTCGAATCCGCGTTCCGTAAACCGACCTGCAGCTGCACACTGCTCCCCGGGCATCTCCACGAGGGTTTTCATCGTGTAGAGATCGGCGGTCCAGTGCAATGTCGGTGTCCTCGAGCACGTCGAAATACAGGACTTCGTCCGGATCGTCAGATGTGAAGCTTCGGTCCGCGACCTCGTATACGACTTGCTCGAGAGGCCGGCAGCCCCGCTTGCGCTTTCCATGCACACGCTATGCCCTGCGACGTGGAGAACCAGAAGAAATCGAGACCCGCACGCCAGTCCTTCCGAACGTACTGCAGTTCGAAGCGGTCTTCCTTGCCCCCGTCATGAAAACTCTTCGATCTAAGGGAACTGAGCACGGATCAGCTGGTCCTGCTGAGACTGTGAAAACCGCACCGCG
>DATAFY010000196.1:0-4178 GCA_036257205.1 Steroidobacter sp.
AGGCGGAGGTTAGGCGGGATTAAGCCGCCAGAGCGTAGTTGTCGTCGTTGGCAACTATAAGTTTGTAAGCAGTTTTACGAGTTACTTACAACTCGGCATGCACCTGAAGTTTCGCAACCCACGTCGAAGCCGGTCGCCCCCTTCAGCATCGGATAGTGTAGGGGCGGCCGCCGAAATCACAAGTGCGGCGTGCCGCCTCACTGAACGACGTACGCATGGATTGCTTCCAACCTCGTTGTCGGAGAGCACGGAAGCGAAGCTGACCACCCCGCGGCGGAGTCACAGCCTTTGATGAGGACGTCGCGGCAAGTCTCCGAGGCTAAGCCGCGCAACCCGTGCTCGCCGGCTGTGTGTTGAGGTCCGCCGACCAGGCAAGCTTCAGGGTCTTTACGTTTTCGCTGTCGATGGATGAGCGGGAAAAGCGCGCCTCGGAATGGGGTGAGCCCGTGCGTAAGTTCGCCGTGTCGCTGTCGGCCCGGAGGACGCAGGGCCTGCGGCGGCTCGCTAACAATACACCGGGCGCATAGCTCTCCTAGCGCGCGGAGTGTTTCAGCAGGCGCGACTTTTCGCGCTGCCAATCGCGGTCTTTAGAGGTCGCTCTCTTGTCGTGCTCTTTCTTGCCTTTTGCGAGCCCGACGCGCAGTTTGGCCAGGCCCCCTTTCCAGTACAGCTCAAGCGGCACGAGCGTATAACCGCGTCGCTCCACCGCGCCGATGAGACCATTCAATTCTGCGCGATTGAGCAGCAATTTCCGCGTGCGGATCGGATCGGGAATCACATGCGTCGAGGCGGTAGGCAGCGCGGAGATGTGCGCGCCGAAGAGAAACGACTCGCCGTCCCTGATGAAGACATATGCCTCCTTGAGTTGAGCGCGTCCGGCTCGCAGGCTTTTCACCTCCCAGCCTTGCAGGGCAAGCCCCGCTTCGTAGGTCTCCTCAATGAAATAGTCGTGCCGCGCCTTGCGATTTTCAGCGATCAACGGCGAGTCGGCGGCGGGCTTCTTCTTACTCATGGAGGCAAGGAGTCAAGAGAGGGCGGATTGTAGCCGCGCCCGCTACACTCTCACCATGCATATCGACAACGTTCGCTCATGCGTGAAGTGACCCGCAGCGCTCTCACGCCGTACGCGCCTGCGCAGATGTTCGCCCTCGTCGAAGACATCGAGCGTTATCCGGAATTCCTGCCGTGGGTGGGCAGCGCCGAGTTGCTCGAGCGCAAAGGAAACGAGGTGCTGGGGCGCCTCGAGATGCACCGGGCGGGCGTGAGCGAGAATTTCATCACTCGCAACGTGCTGAGCCCGCCCCGAGAAATCACGCTGCAGCTCGTGAGCGGACCGTTCAGGACTCTGGAAGGGCGTTGGACGTTCGAGAACATCGCGGATCGCGGCGCACGCGTCAGCTTGTCGGTGCGCTTCGAGTTCGCCAATCCCCTTTTCGGATTGCTTCTGACGCGAAGCTTCGAAAAGAGCTGCTCCGATCTGCTGAATGCGTTCATCACGCGGGCGCGCAAAATGTATGGCTGACCGGCGGGCCGAACCCCCCCGCGGGCGCATCCAGGTGGTGTACGCGCTGCCCGATCGTCAGGAGATTGTGGACGTGCCCGCCAAGGCAGGTATGACGATCGCCGCAGCCGTAGAGCAGTCGGGTCTGCTTGTGCGTTTCCCCGACATTGCGCGGCGCCCGCTGGTGTGCGCGATTTACGGGCGCCTCGCCCCGCTCACGGCCGAAGTCGCCGCGGGCGATCGCGTCGAAATACTCAGGCCGCTTGCGATGGACCCCAAAGAGAGCAGACGTCGCGCGGCCGCTCGCCCGGGCACCAGGGGCGCACCGAGATAGCTATTTAGGAGGCGGATTTCTTTTCAGCGGACGTAGGACGTTCGATACGGGCGACTTTGTCGGCCTCATCGAAGAACACTACGAAATGACGCTGCACAGGCTTCCTCAAACGGCCCTTCTTGAAGTAGTAGACGTAGTCCCAGCGCTCGTGCGTGAACGGATCGGCCACCATGGGCGTGCCCAACACCGCACGAACCTGTACTCGGGTCATTCCAACGCTCACGCGGTCGATGTCCTTGTCCTCCAAGAAATTTCCTTGCTGAATGTCGATGCGATGCACGCAGCCTGCTGCGCTCAGCACTCCAGCGCCGATGAGGAGAATCAAAGCGAGACGGACAGTGCGGAAGGTGTAATTCATGGTGGAGAGGGCGCGCTCGGTGCGGGATAATCAAGGGCAGGATGATACTCAAAAGCCGCTTTCGTTGAGAGCGGCCGTTGCCGCGAGGGCCGCGATGAAGCACCTGGAAACCAATGATTTGCGCAAGGCGGGGCTCAAGGTCACGCTGCCGCGCATCAAGATCCTCGAGATTCTTGGCACGGCCACGCCGCGACACATGAGCGCGGAGGACATCTACAAGCACCTGCTCGAGTCCCACGAAGACATTGGTCTTGCCACCGTCTACCGGGTCCTCACGCAATTCGAAGCCGCGGGTCTAGTCACGCGTCACCACTTCGAAGGCTCCACGGCCGTCTTCGAGCTCAACGAAGGCCAGCACCACGACCACATCGTTTGCCTCGATTGCGGCAAGGTCGAGGAGTTCATGGACGTCGGGATCGAAGAGCGGCAACGCAGCATCGCGCAAAAATTGCAGTTCGAGATCACTGACCATTCGATGACCCTGTACGGGCGCTGCCGACGGCCGAATTGTCCTTCGCGGGACGAGAATCGGCCGGCAGGTCAGCCGAGCAAACCGCTCTGAGCCGCATCGTCTAAAAGGCCGCCCAAGCTCATCGCCGTTTCTTGCGCTCGGCGCGGATCGCCTGCGCTGACCGACGCTCGTCCGTCCGAGCCCCTGCATCGAGCATTTCCGCTGCATGCTCGCGCGCCTTCGCCGTGACGTCCACGCCGCCCAGCATGCGAGCGATTTCCTCGATGCGTTCATCGACGCTGAGTACGTGGAGCGAAGTGCGGGTCGTCTTTCCGTCCGTCAACTTGGACACCCGAACATGAGCGTGCGCCTGGCTTGCAACCTGCGGAAGGTGAGTGACGCACAGCACCTGTGCGCGCTCGCCGAGCGTGTGCAGTTGACGTCCAACGATTTCTGCAACCCCGCCGCCCACACCGGCGTCGACTTCGTCGAAGACCAGGCATGAAGCCGCGCCGTTCTGGACGGCTGCGACCTGTATGGCGAGGCTGATCCGGGACAACTCGCCTCCCGAAGCGATTTTCCCCAGCGGTTTGGGAGGCTGTCCTGGGTTGGCGCTCACGAGGAACTCGATCTCATCAGCCCCGTGCGGACCAGCGGCCGCCAGCTCGACCTTGCGCGCCTCGATTCGAAACACGCCGCCCGGCATGCCCAACCTCTGAAGGAGGGTTGTAATGCGCTCGGACAACGCCGCCGCCGCCGCGCCGCGCGCCTGCGACAGCTCGCCGCAGAGTTGCTGAAAATACGCCTGCGCGGCGCCCAGCTTGCGCTCGATCTGCTCGAGCGACGCCTCAAGCTTCTCGAGCTCCTGCAGCTCCTTCGCGATGCTCTTGTGCAACTCAGGCAAAGCCGACGGTTCGATGCGGTGTTTTCGCGCCAGCGACTCGATGGCGGCGAGTCGCTGTTCCAGCCAGTCTTGCCGTTGCGGATCGGCGTCCAGATCCGCCTGGTACCTTTCGGCGGCTTCCACGCCTTCGCGCAGCGCGATGAGACTTTCATCAATCAGCCCTGCGATGGGCGCGAACCGTGCGTCGAGCTCAGCGAGCGAGCGGGCGATGGTGAGCGCTCGCGACGTGGCGTGCTCGGCGCTCGCGTCCTCGGCGTCGCGCAGGAGCTGAATGATCTCGCCGGCGCCGCTCGCAAGTCGACCGCGTTGCGACAGGCGTTGACGTTCGACAGTCAGCGCTTCGGCCTCGCCGGGCTTGAGCTCAAGCGCATTGAGCTCGTTGAGGTGATAGCGCAGCAATTCCAGGCGTGCGTCCCGGTCGTGAGCCGAGGCGGCCGCGCTGTCGCGCTCAGCCGTGAGGGCCGCTAGCGTCCGCCAACCGTTCGCCGCCGCTTCGCTGAGCTGGGCGTAATCGCCGCTCGCGTCCAGCAGCTCTCGTTGCGCCCCGCGCTTGACGAGCGACTGATACTCCATCTGTCCGTGCACATCGACGAGCGTCTCGCCGAGCTGCCGCAGCGCCTGCACCGAAAT
>DATAFY010000216.1:0-3825 GCA_036257205.1 Steroidobacter sp.
TTCGCCATCACGCTCGGAAGGCCCAGTGATGACGTGGCTGCGATGTTGACGGTTAGCGGCTCGTTTGCATGAGACTTCCCGGCTTGCCGTCTGCATGCGACCTTCGCACGGAAGACCTTACAAGCACCGTTGCACCGTTTACATCCGCCAAGCCCTGAACGGCGCGACAGTCGACGATCGAGTTGTGGGATTTTTACCTGCACGGAATGTGCGACAAACCGCGGCTACGGCCACCCTCACGGCGACGCCGCATGCTGATTCCACTCGTTCGAACGCGTGGCTCCGAAGCAGTCGGATGGCGCCAGCTCGACGAGCAGGCAACGCTCGCGTACAGCAATTGATGGTCATCCGCTTGCGCCGGACGGACTGGATGTCTGCGTTGCGACGAACCGGTTGAAGGATTGGGTCATCGCCTCGCCAGATCATGATCGGCGGCGCAGCACGCGTGCCGGCGCTGAGAGCAGCAGTTGTAGGCCCAACGACGCTTCTGGAACGCGCATACCTGCGAGCAGGAGCGCCAAGCTCATCATGTAAATGGCTCCGCCCGCGAGCACGCCAAACAAACCGAGGCGTTCCGTCCAAAAGCGCCAATACAAGACCGCTGAAGCGAGCACGGCGCACGCTGCGACTTTCAGCAGATCCCGCCATGGCGCCAGAGACGCCAGCGAGATCTCGTACGCGCGGGCGGTTTGCCAGGCGAGATAAGCGCCCTCGAGAAATCTGCCGATCACCACCGCGAAAACCGCGCCGAGGGCGCCCCACAGCGGCAGTAGAACCAGAATGAGAACGGCGTTGACCATTATGGCAATCAGGTTGCCCCGCATAATCGGGGCAGTCATATTGATCGCACGCAACGGAATGCCAAAGTCCATCGCTTCACGCACGAACACCAGCAGGTAGACCTGAAAGAGTCGGACGGCCGGCCGATACGCATCCGAAAACAACGTTACGACCAGAACATCTGCGAATCTAGCCAACAGGACGCCCGCCGCAAAGAGAAGTATCGCCGTCATGACCGTCGTGCGTCGCCAGAGCTCCAGGCCTTTATTGTGCGGCTCTCGAGCGAGCGAGGCCATTTCCGGCAGCACGACGTCGGACAGCGAATTGCGCAAGACACTGATCACGGGCTGCAGGTACGTCCCGATCGTGTACTGCGCAAGCGCCACCGGGCCAAGCCACTTCGTTACGAACAGCGAGCCCAGCGACTTGTTTAGGGTGATGAGCACGAGCGCTGCGCCGAACGGGAGGCAGTAGTGTAGTTGCTCGCGCCAACGCGCCGGTTCGCTTGTCTGGCTGACGCGCGCACGGGCGCGCCAGCCAATGGCGGACAACGTCAGGCGGACCGCTTCGAGACAAATGAGCGAGGAAATGATGGCGCTTACATCTCGCGTCAGTGCTGCGCTCGCCGTCACCACTACAATGCGCGCGACCAGACGCGCGGTCGTATAGCGCAGCACCGCTGAGCTGCGCTTCTCTGCGAGCCACAGAAACTCCCAGAAGTCGAGGTTGACGTATAACAGCAGATAGAGCGCCAGCGGCGCGGCGTAGTCGCCGACCAACTGGCCGTCGAAGACGTGATTCAGCAACAGCATGCCCGTGGCGACCAGGATGCTGCTGACCAGAGTCATCAGCACTGCCTGATTTACGAAGCGCAGGCCCGATTGAGGATTGTCCGGCAGAAAGCGCAGCAGACTGGAGTTAATCCCGAACTGCGCCACACTACCCAGAACGCCCGCGTACAGCAGGAATTCGCGATACCGTCCGAACTCCTCGATTGACAACAGGCGCACGAGAATCACCGGACTGATGAGCACCAATCCGTAATTCATCAGACGAGTCGCCGAAATGGCTGCGGCGCGGCCGCCTACTCCGCGAATGAGCCTACTCCGTCTTAAGCGCTGCCGTTGAATCTGAGATCGACTTTCGAGAGCCGTCTTCCGACGGTGCAGCGCGCGATTCGGGGGGCGGCGCCGAAACCGCGCGCAGCACGCGGGTCAATCCGTCGCGGCCCGTGTACACGACATGGAAGCGGGCTGAATCGATTGCTTGCTGCAGCTCGCCCCGTACACCTCGCCTGCCGCGTGACCAGCCCTCTCCGCTGCCGATCACGTATACGCGTCTGTTCACACTCTTGCGCAATAGCTCATCGAGCATCGTCGTCGTAACGATCACCGGCGTCCCCGTGTAGAAGTCCACGACGCTTGAGCCTGAGCGCTTGACGAACTTCCGCGCAACCTGCGGCCCGATGAGCCAATAATCGACGCGACCGAGATAGTACGTTTGCTGCAACACATCTTCCGCGAGCACCACGTCGTCCTCGGTGAGGCGCTGCGATCGCATGAACTCGGCGGCGCCTTTGTGATCAGGATGTCTGCGGTAGCCAGAGTCGACGGTTGCGCCGAGCGCGGCAGGGTTGACGACACCGGCTGCCGCGATCGCGGCCGCCGCCGCATTCCATAAATTGCGTCCGCTTCCGAATCGCCGCCGCAACCAATCAGACGCGCCCTGCGCTGCTGCGAATGCGCACAGCAACATCGGCGCGAGCGACATCTCTGTATATCGCGACGGCACATTCCATTTAAATGCGCCCAATGCGAATACCGGCGCCCACACTCCAAGAATCGCCAAGAGCCAGTAGTCGGCGATGCTGCGACGGCGAGCAAATTGATAAACGCCGCCAACGAGCAGCGCACCGGTCAGAAGGGCGGCAACCAGACTCAACTGACCCAAGCGAGCGTACGGCCACGCGCTCGGCTGGCCGAGGAGCGCGCCCACGAGCCGCACAGCCGTCCCAGCCGCCGGTGCGAGCAACGCCGAGTGCATCGCCGCCAGTGCTCCCGCCGCGATGATCAGCATCGCCACCCACCACCCAATCTGCGGCGGTCCGTATCGCAGCGTGATCACGACTCCGACCAGATAGCAGAGCGCCGCAAGGTGGTACGAGAGCCCGAGTTGCAGTGCGATTGCCAAGAACAGCAGTGCGAGGGCCCCGAGCGATGCTTGCCGAGGGGAAACGAGGCGGCTGATGCGCCACGCAAAGACGGCCATGGCGACGCCAGCGCCCAACAATGCAACGTCCAGCACTAGGCCGAAATCGCGCCTCACGAGCGAGCGCTCCGAGGGAGGCTGGAAAGCGTTGGCGAATTCCGGCGGAGGCGTCGGGTAATGCGAATTGACCCAGCCGTCGATCAAAAAAAAGGCAAGCGTCACAGCGAGCCCGGCGAACACGCCGAGCGCCAGCGTTCGTAGGTCCCCCTTCAGGAGACCCGGAGCGAGGAACATTAGCACCGCCGCGACGGCCAGCACGTGCATGTCCAGGCCGACGATCAGCGCCACGCTCGCGCCCACGAGCCACCGGACGCGATCCGTACGCTCCCATGCGAAGATGCAAGCCATGCTCGTCATCACCAGCGTGATGAGAAAGATATACATCCGCGCCGTCTGCGAATCGGCCAGCAGCACGGGTAAGAAAGCGATCGAAGCCGCAAACGCGAGATTCCATGCAGGCCGCAGGAATCGGCGTCCGGCCCCATAGCCGATCGCAATGAGAGCGACGCCACAGAGCGCCGAGGGTAGACGCAGCGCCCATTCTGATTCTCCGAACAGCGCGACGGACGCGGCCATCATGTACAGCTGCGTAATCCCACGCGGATAAAACAGGCCGCTCGGCAGTATTGGCCATCCATCGATGATGATGTGTCTGACGGCCATGGCCATGGTCTCTTCGTCGCCATGCAGACCCACGGCGCCGAGCCCCCAAAATCGGACGATCGTACCCGCCACGATCAGACAGGTGAACCACACGCGGTGAGACGTACGCTCCCG
>DATAFY010000220.1:0-3888 GCA_036257205.1 Steroidobacter sp.
CACCTGGGCCACCGTGAGTTCGTGCGCGCAGATCGGCAAAAACGTGCATCTATCCGGCGGCGCCGGCATCGGCGGGGTGCTCGAACCGCTGCAGGCAAGCCCCACCATCATAGAAGACAATTGCTTCATCGGCGCGCGCTCCGAGGTCGTGGAAGGCGTCATCGTCGAGGAAGGCGCCGTGTTGTCGATGGGCGTATTCATCGGCGCCAGTACGCAGATCTACGATCGCGAGCGCGACGAGATCATCTATGGGCGCGTGCCCGCCGGCGCAGTCGTCGTCCCCGGCTCATTGCCCGCCGCGAACGGCAAGTACAGCAAGTACTGCGCGGTGATCGTCAAGCGCGTAGACGCGCAGACGCGCGCGAAGGTCAGCATCAATGAGTTGTTGAGGGAATAGCAGATGCTGGGACGAGCGGCGGGCAGGATCGGCCGCCGCCCCTCCACGCGCGACTCGACCAGCGACAATCCTTCGAGCTCAGCCGTAGCGTCCCGTAATGTAGTCTTCCGTCGCCTTCTTGCCGGGGTTGGTGAAGATCTTCGCGGCTTCGTCGAACTCGATCAGTTCGCCCAGGTACATGAAGGCGGTGTAGTCCGATACGCGTGCAGCTTGCTGCATGTTGTGGGTGACGATCAGCACGGTCACTTGGTCGCGCAGCATCGAAATGAGTTCCTCGATCTTCGCGGTCGCGATCGGGTCGAGGGCGGAAGTGGGCTCATCGAACAGCAGAATCTCAGGGGTCGTCGCGAGCGCCCGTGCGATGCACAGACGCTGCATCTGACCGCCGGACAAGGCGAGCGCCGAATCCTGTAGGCGGCCTTTGACCTCCTCCCACAGGGCGGCGCCGCGCAACGCCTTCTCGACTTCCTCCGCAAGCGCCGCCCGATTGCGCACGCCGCGCAGCCTCAGACCGTAGGCGACGTTCTCGAAAATCGACTTCGGAAAAGGATTGGGCTTCTGAAACACCATCCCGATCCGCATGCGCACTTCGATCGGATCCACGCCTGGCCCGACGAGATTGAGATTGTCCGGGTGCAGCGTGATGCTCCCCTCATATCGCGTGTCCGGCTGCAGGTCGTGCATGCGATTGAAGCACCGCAGGAAGGTGCTTTTGCCGCAGCCTGAGGGACCGATCAGCGCAGTGACCTGTTTGTCTGCAATCGGGATGGTGAGATTCTTGAGGGCCTGGTGCTGCCCGTAATAGAAACTCAGATTTTCGACGGCGGCCTTGACCTGCAGCGCGCGCACTTTGCGGGCGTCGTCCACCGCGATCGCAATGCGCGGTCCGCCGGCGCGCTCATCCTGGCGGGGTGAGCTCTCCTGTACAGGGTGCGCGCGGGTCATGCTCGGGGATTCCATCGTATCGAAACCTCTGTGCGTCTGGGGGCGATCGCTCGGCTGCAGGTCGGCGGCGGCGCCTTCAGGATCGGCGTAATCGGTACAACCCCAGCTCTACGGACTTACCAGTTGATCTTTTTGCGGAAACGATAACGGATCCAGATTGCGACGCCGTTCATCAGCAGCGTCATCCCCAGCAGGATTGCGCCCGCTGCGGCCGCATTGGCCTGAAACGCCTGGTCGGGTCGCGAGACCCAGTTGAACATTTGGATGGGCATCGCCGTAAACGGGTCGTTCAGCCACCCAAAGGAGACATACGGAAATTCCCCCTTGAGCGGGGATTCGGGCAGAAAGGCGATGAAGCTCAAAGCGCCGATGGTGATGATCGGGGCCGTTTCGCCGATGGCGCGCGACAGACCAAGAATCATGCCGGTCAGAATGCCGCCCGTGGAATACGGCAATACATGATCCTTGGTCACTTCCCAGCGCGTAGCGCCCAGTCCGTAGGCGGCCTCACGTATGGATTTCGGCACAGCCCGAATTGCTTCTCGAGTGGCAACGACGACGATCGGCAGAATCAGCAGCGCAAGCGTAAGGCCGGCCGCCGCGATGCTCTGACCAAGATCGAACTGATACACGAACAGTCCGAGCGCGAGCAGTCCATACACGATGGACGGAACGCCGGCAAGATTCGTCACATTGATCTCAATGATGGCCGTAAACCAGTTCTTGGGCGCGTATTCCTCAAGATAGATCGCGGCTGCGACGCCGACGGGAACCGCGCATACGGCGGTGACCAGCATGATCAACGAGGTGCCCACCCACGCCGCGAGAATGCCGGCGCGCTCGGCCCGGCGCGAGGCGAAATTCGTGAAGAACTCCCAGGTGAAGCGCTCGGCTCCATCGCGCACGAGGTCAATGAACAGGATCGCCAGCACGGCAAGACACACGAGCATCACGATCAGCCCGATGAGCACGAAGAGCTCATCCAGGAGTTTGCGGCGCGACAGGCCGCGCCGCATCGCTTCGGGGCTGAGATCGACGCCAGCGACATTCGAGCTCATCAGTATGCCTCACGGAAACGGCGCGTCAGCGCGAAGCCGACCACGTTGAAAACGAGCGTAATCAGCAGCAGCACGAGGCCTGCTGCGAAGATGCTTTGATATCCGATGCTGCCGTGGGGCAGGTCGCCGAGACTGACTTGCACGATATACGCAGTGATGGTCGCCGCAGGCTCACGCGGGTCGAAGGTGAAGTTCGGCTGCATACCGGCCGCAATGGCGACGACCATGGTCTCACCCACGGCGCGCGAGATGCCGAGAATGAACGCGGCGGCGAGCCCGGAGAACGCGCCCGGCACGACGACGCGCAGGGCGGTTTGCAGACGGGTCGCGCCCATGGCGTAGGAGCCCTCGCGCATGTAGCGGGGAACCGCGCGCATTGCATCCTCGCTGACGGAGCTTACGTAGGGGACGATCATAAGGCCGATCACAAGCCCGGCGCTGAGCATGTTGAATCCCGGCAGATCGGGCATGAGCCACTGCAGCGCCGGCGTCACCATCGTGAGTGCAAAGTACCCGTAGACGACCGTGGGAACGGCGCCCAACAACTCCAGCACGGGCTTCACCGACTCACGCACGCGGTGCGCAGCGAATTCGCTCAAGTAGATCGCAATGGTGGTGCCTAGCGGCACCGCGACCAGCAGCGCGACCAGGGTCGTCGTCACCGTACCTGCGACGAGGGGCAGAATGCCGTAGTGCGCGTCCGCGAACAGCGGGGTCCACATCGTGTCCGTCAAGAATTCTTTGACCGAAACGTGCTCGAAAAAAGCGCTCGACTCGGCCAAAAGGATCACGACGATCGCCAGCGTCGTGAATACGGCGACCAGGCCCGCAAGGAGCAGCAGCATCTCGATGGCGCGATCGCGGGCCTTACGGTACCGCAGCGCGCTGCGCGAGAGCGCGGGATTGGACCTGCTCTTGTTCAACGTCATGCTCACAGCAATGTTTCGCGGGAGCGAACTTTAATGTCTGACGTCCCGTCCGTCGACCCGCCCCGACCTATCGCCGCGGTTCGGCCCGACGAGCGCCGACAAAAAGCCAAGGCGGCGCACGCGCGCCGCCTTGCGAGCATCCTCCGGCCGGCGGCGGCCGGCTGCGTCTTCAGAGCTTGCCCTCGCGCGAAAGCAAGGTCTCGATCGTTACGCCCACTTCAGGGGAGCCGCCGAACACGGTGCCGAGCTTCTTGTCATCGAAGTGCTTCCGTGCGAGTTGGTAAGCCTGCGCGGGCAGCGGCACATAACCGACCTCCTGCGCAAGGTTTGCGCCTTGCGTTAGATAGAACTCAATGAACTCACGGACTTCAGCACGCTGAGCGGCCGTGTCGCGCACATAGATGAACAACGGACGAGACAGTGGCTCGTACGCGCCGTCGATGACCGCCTGCGGGTTGGGCGATACGGCGGCGCCCTTGGCGTTCACGATCGGCACAGCGCGCAGGCGGTTCTTGTGCGCCGTGTAGTAGGCATAGCCGAAGTAGCCCAAAGCATTCTT
>DATAFY010000226.1:0-1965 GCA_036257205.1 Steroidobacter sp.
TGACGAGCCGCAGTGGTATTACAAGCGCCGCCTCGTTCCTTTCGGCGAATTCTTCCCTGTGCCGTCGTTCGTTCGCGAATGGCTGAAGCTCATGAATTTGCCGTATTCAGACCTCACGGCCGGTGAGCCCGATCAGCCTGCGCTCAAAGTCAAGAATCAGAAGATCGGCGCGACGATCTGTTACGAGGACGCATACGCGTCCGAGCAACTCGACGTGCTGAAGGACGCAACGCTGCTCGTCAACGTCACGAACGATGCGTGGTTCGGCGACTCGACCGCCGCGCATCAGCATCTGCAGATCAGCCGCATGCGCGCGCTCGAAGCCGGGCGTCCGCTGCTGCGGGCCGCGAATGACGGCGTCTCTGCAATCATCGGGGCCAATGGGGCGGTGGTGAACACACTGCCGCGATTTCAGCCGGGCGTGCTCACGGGCGTCGTGCAGCCGCGCATCGCGCTGACGCCTTATGCACGCGTCGGCAATACGCCGGTCATCCTGTTTTGCTCGCTCGTTCTCGTGTGCGTCTTCGGCGCGATGCGACTGTCGGCGTATCGGAGCCTGAGGTCCGGCCGCGTCGCAAGCAACGCCAGCGTCGAAGCCCGTTCGCTCGCGGCGCGGCCGCGCGCGCGCGAATGATGCGCGCTGTTCGATCCAGCAAGACCTGCCGTTCGGGAACGAAAATGAACAACACCACCTTCAGGAATCCGCTGCCCGGCGTGCCGGCGATCGAGTCGCCTTTCTTTGACGAAATATTCATCCCGGAGCGTTTCAGCGAGACCGAACTGCGCATCGCGAAAGATCTGCGTGACGACGGGTATGCAGTGTTTACTTTTCCGGACCAGGACCTCGAAGCCAGGGCGGAAAAAATCAAGGCGGCTCTGCATGATCGCTATCCGTGGGATCGGTGGCGCGCCAGCGGCGCGGACATGCGCCTTCAGGACGCGTGGAAGCACGATGAGAACGTTCGTTCGATCGCGACTAACCAGGCGGTTCTGGAGCTCCTCAGCAAACTGTACGGTCGCCGCGCCTGGCCGTTTCAAAGCCTGAATTTTCCGGTCGGCACTGAACAGCACTTCCATACCGATTCGATCCATTTCTCATCCGTGCCGGAACGCTTCATGTGCGGCGTGTGGCTGGCGCTCGAAGATATCGGCCCGGATCAAGGCCCGCTCGAATACTACGTCGGTTCGCATCGCTGGCCGATCTACACGAACGAGCATGTGGGCTTCGTTCCGGAGGAGGATGCCAACAGCCAGTCGACCTATCACGAGCTGTGGGAGCGGATGGTGGAGAAGACGGGAGTGCGGCGCGCAGCATTTCACGCTCACAAGGGGCAGGCTCTTATTTGGGCGGCCAATCTCCTGCACGGCGGCATGCCCCATCTCGACAGATTGAAAACACGTTGGTCGCAGGTGACGCACTACTACTTTGACGACTGTGCGTACTACACGCCGATGCATTCGGATCCCTTTCGAGGCCTGGTCGCATTCCGGCGGATGACCGATCTCACGACGATGAAGCCCGTTGTCAGTTCCTTCAGCAACAAGCCTGTTCCAGACGCTTTTCTCGACGCCGCCAGCGTGGGTTTCGAATCTCTGGCGAAAACCCGTCGCAAGTACAGGAAATTCCAGAAGCGATGTTCTCGAGCCGGAGCTGCGATAAGCCGCTGGCTTGGCAGGTGACAGTTTCCTCGCGATAACGCGTAAGCATCACGCGGGCTTCATCACCTCCGCGTCCTTCTGCATCGCGCGCGCGAGCGCCGGACGTTCGGCCAGGCGTTTCGCGTAGGCGATGAATTCCGGTTTCTCCGGAATCGCCTTCGTCATCATGCCCCAGCGCAGAACTGAGCCGATAACGACGTCGGCGGCGCTGAAGTGGTCGCCGAGGAGCCAGGGTCCCTCGTGCAGCGCCTCGGCGAGCACCTTCAGGACGGACTCCTGGTCGCCCCAGCCGACCTGCCCGCGCGG
>DATAFY010000245.1:0-1784 GCA_036257205.1 Steroidobacter sp.
CGCCGCCACGATCTGCAGGTACTCGCGGATGCCCAGCCGCTCCTGCCTCATTTCACCGCCTGGCGTCTGCACGACGAGCTGAAAGTGATTGATCTGGCCGTCAATGCCGCCGCTGATCACAATCTTGTTTTTCCAGCCTGCGCCGTACTCCGGAAACACGCGGCGAATTGCCTCATCGCGCCAGCGATAGCAGCCGATCGCCTCGAGCGTCGGTGCGATGTCGTGAATCTCGTACTGAATTCCAAGATGCTCCGCGAGGAGTTTGCCCCGGCGCGTACTGAACCCTGAAGAGTCGCGCTCGGGGAGCAGAAGGCCGAACACGCGCTGCGGTCCCAGCGCCTTGACGGCGAGTGCGGCGCAGACTGAGCTGTCGATGCCGCCGGACATCGCGATGATGAAGCCGCGTCGTGAGAGGTCGCCCGAGAGAATCTCGCGCATGCGCAGACATACATCGTCGACGACCTTGTCCCCATTCATCTCCAGAACGCGTGCATCGATCGAAGCAGTACCGCTTGTCATGTGTTGATCTCTTGAGCCAATTTGAAGCGCTGAACTTTTCCAGACGAAGTGCGCGGCAGGGACGTAGCGAACTCCACCACTTTTGGAACCTTGTAGGCGGCCAGGTGCTGACGGCAGTGCGCCTTGACCGCGAGCATCTCGAGTTGCACGCCCGGTCGCGGAACGAGCACGGCCTTGATGGACTGTCCGAGCAGCTCATCCGGAATGGCGGCGACCGCAACTTCCTCGACGCCATCCAGCGCCGCGATGACTTCCTCGACTTCCTGCGGGCTGACGCGAAATGCACCTACCTTGATCATCTCGATCGAACGGCCCTCGATATAGAGATATCCCTCGGCGTCCCGACGGCCGAGATCTCCAGTGCGCAACCAGCCGTCGCTCAGCACGCTCGCCGTCGCTGCGGCGTCGTTCCAGTAGCCCAGCATGATGTTCGGTCCACGCGCATGGATCTCGCCGACCACGCCGGGCGGAGCAGGTTTTCCCTGGTCGCGAACTTCGATCTGGACCCCCGGAATGGCGATCCCGACGGAACCGGCCTTCTCATCCAGTTTCTCGGGCGGCAGGTAGGTCAGCCGCGCCGTCGCTTCAGTCTGTCCATACATGATGAAGAGCCGGACGCCTGGCGTTTGCTCGCGCAGGCGCTCGATCAATGACCGCGGCATCGCGCCGCCTGCCTGCGTGATGTACCGCAACCGGGACAGATCGAATTCGTTCAACCGGCAACGCCCCAGCAGCAAGGCGAATGTCGAGGGCACGCCTGCAAAGCCTGTGATCGCTTCATCCTGGAGGCGCTGCAACGTCGCCTGCGGGAAGGCGAAGTTGTCTTCAAGCGCCAGAAAAGCTCCCGATAGCAAGTGGCTGTGGAGCACGGAGGCGCCGTATGAGAAATGAAACGGCAGCACACACAGACCCCGATCGCGCGCAGTCAGGTCGAGATACTCGATGATCGCTCGTGCGTTCGAATACAGATTGCCGTGGCTCAACATGACGCCCTTGGGGCGGCCTGTCGTGCCTGAGGTATAGATGATCGCCGCGAGCTCATCGGCAGCCGGCGGCGGAGGTGCGTCTTCGCTCGCTGCGTCCATCGCCTTGATAAAGCTGTGCAGCGCATCAGCGCCCGTTGAAAGCCCGACCTTCAGCAAGTTCACAGGGAGATTGGCGACTGCCGCGCGCAAGGCGTCCCATTCGGGATGTTCGGGGTCGGCCACGAGCAGCGTTGCCCCACAGTGTTCGACTTGTCGTGCGAGGACGTTGGCGCGTTCCTG
>DATAFY010000280.1:0-4846 GCA_036257205.1 Steroidobacter sp.
TCCCCTTCTTGCACGCAGCATTCAAAAGGCAAACCGCACCTGCACCGCCGCGCCATCCCTCATCGGCCAGAACGCAACCTGCAAGCTCGACTCATCGATGCCGAGAAATGCATCATCGACGAACGACCCAACAAAGTTGCCGAGCGCCATACCAACGAGTGTATCGGATGGAAAATGCCAGCCTGCCTCGATGCGCGCACAGGACGTGCCGATCGTCAGCGCGGTCAAACCGACGTCGAGCGTGCGGCGGGCGCCGCGAGACATGGCGATCGTTTCGAGGTTTTCGGAGGCGAGACGCGTATGCACCGCGGATGAGGAGGTGTGACCGGATGGGAAACTCTCATCCGCCGCTCCGTTTGGCCGTTCACGATCCGCGCTGCCTTTGAGCTGGCTTGTGAGGTTTGACGTCGCGCTAACCGCGGCAACTTGGACGAGCGAACCCTTCGCTTTTGAAAGCAGCCACTCCCCTACCTGAGCGCCCCCGGGGGTCGCTGCTATCGTGAGATAGTGCGCCCACACGGACGCCGAACGCAGATCATCGCTCCAGTTCTCCGCGTTATGTTCGGATCCAAACACGGGTGTGTGCTTTCGCGCCCAGTCGGACGTGCGCCGGTCCCAATCGTCGATCTGAAAGGCGGCGGCGCCGACCAGCGGCGCCCAGACCCAGGGGTCGCGCGCGGCATCCACGACCGACGTTCGCACGCGCTCCCATCCGGGAAGCACGGCGGCGTCCTCTCCCCAACCTCGGCCATTCGGCAAGGTCCCGCAGCCCGATAGCACGGCCGATGCCGCCGCCGACAACGCCAAACCTCGCCACCAATCTGCTGAACCGCTCATGGACTCGCCCCTGCAGCCCGAACCCTCGTTGTGGTCAAGACGCTCGCATGGTCGGAAGTTCCACCGCGCCTATTGGACGAGCTGCAAGCCAGCGATACACCGCGTATGATTGGCCGCTGCGCCGCCGGCGTACCGTCATGTGAACGGCGTCAGCGTTGAGCGCATGCAATCACTGAGCTCTTCCGGAGAACTGAGCGTGAGTTACACCATGGGCAGAGTAGAAGAGATCTATGCGGCGCATGAGGGTCGCGGGCAGACGACGCTGGCTGCGCAGTTGGGCGCACTCTATCGTGAACAACGCAGCGCGTTTGAACGCGACAGCGCGCCCGATGCGCGCGTGAGACGCGAGCGGCTACGGCTTTTAGAGCGCGTATTGCTGGATAACGCCGATGCGATCACCAATGCGATCAGCGCAGATTTTGGCCATCGACCGGCCACCGAGACGCAGCTGATCGAGGTGTTCCAGAGCTTGGAGTCGCTGCGTTATGCGCGTCGACACGTCGGGCGCTGGATGCGGCCTGAGCGAAGGCACGTGGCGATCTGGTATCGCCCTGGCCAGGCGCACGTGCGCTATCAACCGCTCGGCGCAGTGGGCATCGTGGTCCCCTGGAACTACCCGCTGTATCTCTCCGTCGGACCGCTCGCCTCGGCGCTCGCGGCAGGCAACCGCGCGATGCTCAAGTTGTCGGAGTACACACCCGCCTTCGGCGCGTTATTCGCGGACCTGATCGCAAAGACCTTCCCGCGCGACCTCGTGCACGTGGTGCTCGGAGATGTAGAGACCGCTCGCGCCTTCGTCGATCTGCCGTTCGATCACCTGCTCTACACCGGCTCCACGGCGATCGGTCGTGAAGTGATGGCCGCAGCGGCGCGTAATCTCACGCCCGTCACGCTCGAGCTCGGGGGCAAGTCGCCCGCCATCATCGCGCCCGGATTTGATCCGGCGCGCGCTGCACAGCGCATCGTGTTCGGCAAGCTCGTCAACGCCGGCCAGACGTGCATCGCGCCCGACTACGTGTTGGCGCAGGCGAGCAGCATCGAAACGCTGCTCGCCCACATGCGCCGAACCGCGCGCGATTTGTATCGCGATGCGGCCTCGCTCGATTATGCGAGCATCGCTCACGATCGGCAGTACGCTCGACTCACGAGCATGCTGGACGACGCACGTGCGCAGGGCGCGCGCATCGAGCCGCTGCTTGATGCCGGCAATTCGTCGCTGCCGCGACGTATGCCGCCCGTCGCCGTGCTCAATGCGACGGACGCGATGCGCGTGATGCGGGAGGAGATCTTCGGACCGATCCTGCCGATCGTGCCTTATCAGAGCCTGGACGAGGCGGTCCGATACGTGAACGAGCGCGAGCGTCCGCTCGCGTTGTACGTGTTTGACGATGACACCGCGCGCCGTGAGCGCCTGCTGGCCAGCACTGCCTCCGGCGGCGTGGTGATCAACGACACGCTGCTCCATGTGTCGCAGGACGATCTGCCGTTCGGCGGCGTGGGACCCTCAGGCATGGGCCGCTATCATGGCCCAGAAGGATTTCGGACGTTTTCGCAGGTGCGCTCGGTATTCACTCAGCGGCGCCTGAACACTCTACCGCTGCTCTATCCGCCGTACGATCGCCCGCTCGGTCGCAGAATATTGAAATTCATGCTGCGCGGTTGATGCAGCTCCGAGCTAGAACAGCGCCGAAATAGGCCAAAGGCGGCCCGCTTCTTTCAGCGGGCTTGACCTGTTGGCGATCTCACAGCGCAGTCGAAAAGCCGCAGAGCGATCGTTCTCCGTGAAGCACGGTAGCGACCGCAAGGGCATCCTCTGCGGGCGTCGTCGCAACCGACTCGGGCAGTGACCGAGCGCGTGCTCTTGCGAGCCGGCGCGCGCAGAGGTTTCCGCAGCGCCGTAAAGTCCGCGCGCCGTTCTCGCGTAGTCATCCTTTGGGAACTCGCGCCCATTGAACCGCCGATGAACACAGGTTGTCCGAACTCGCGCAGCGGCTTGGGCCCCTCTAAATGTCCAGGCCCGAACGCCCTCGCGGAGGGCTTCAAGCAGATGCGCCCTTAGCCAGAAGTTGTTTGCCGATCGTTTCGCAACAATTCTTGCAGACGTAGTGGAAGCGCCCGAAAAGCGCTTCGTTGGATGCGACCGCCGTGAGCAGCAATGCGCCATTGCAGTTCGGCACGGCCATCATCAACACCGTCCCATTGCTGCCCTCCAGCACGAGATTCTGGTACGAACCCAGGCTGACCTCCTGCACGATGGCGCAGCCGAGCGCATGAATAGAGCTCGCCATGGCGGCGAGTCGCCGGCGCGATTCTTCGCTGCGGTGGGCGGCGACGACCTCGAATCCATCGACAGTGCACACCTGGGCCGCCAGCAGGCCCGGGTTCTTGCTGGTCAGCGCTTTCAGTTCCTGCAGCATCGCTGCGCCATAGCGCTCTCGAAAACCCTTCGCATCAAGCGAATTCATTAGGCTTGCCTCTTTTGTTCGGTCATTCAGGCGCTCGCCGCTTCTATCATGCTGAACAGAACGTCGAACAGCATGAGCACGCTCTCGCGCTCGCGCACGTCGACCGTCATGACCGGGAGCATCAGGCCGCGCTGCGAAAGACAGTCGTAATAATCGTCCACGGTCGGCGTGGCATGCGTGTCCGTACGGCCGACGCCGACCACGACCGCGCCTTGATCGACGAGTGTTTGAAAATTTTGGAGGTACATCAGCATATCCTCGATCGGCGAGGGCCGACTGTTGTCGACCAGCAGAATCAAGCCGAGCGCGCCCCTCGCTAGAATCTCCCACATGAACCGGAAGCGCTCCTGCCCCGGCGTCCCATAGAGGCGCAACACCGAGCCGTCGTCCAGCATCACCTCTCCGTAGTCCAGGCCTACCGTCGTCGTAGTTTTCGCGACCGCGGAACGATCCGTATTCGCGACGTCAGTGCTCACTATCTTCGTCTGACTCACCGTGGAGATGGCCGTGGTCTTGCCGGCGCCCATCGTTCCAGTGAACAGTATCTTGTACTCCTCAGGCATCAGTGCTCCACGATCCCGAGCGCGCTTCGCAAGCGCTTGAACAGAGAAGGACTGGACGGCTGACGGGCGCCGACGGCCTTCTTCGCCGGCGCGGGCGCAGCCTGCGGCGACAGATAGCCGCACAAGTTGCAAGCATTGACGAATCCTCGCACCGTTGCTGCGTCCGTGCGGGCAAGCTGCGTCAGTTCGGCGAGTCCATTCACCTTTCGCGCGAGCAGAGCCGCGATGCGCCGATGCCTCGCGTCATGATGCAGCACAGGGAAGTTGGGCCAGCTCTTCAGCCGCAGGCTCATGTCCGGCTTCAGCCAGGGCAGCAGCCGAAGCGACCCGATCATGTCGCCTGCGACCCATTGGAGTCCGACAAGCGGCCTCGGACTCAAGCCTTCCGGAATCGACTCCTTCATGACCGTTTCGAAGGTGAGCTCTGCGTCCAGCCGCATCGTGCGCAGACGCGCGAGCGCCGGTTCATAAAAGAACTTGCGAGCGGCCGGCGCAATGTAGAGCGTCTTGTCCGGCGCGCCTTTGATCCGCCAGACAAGGTCCGCATCGCGCTCATGGCCGATGGTGCGAAGAATGGATGCGAGTCTGAGCATGTCGCCCTGCACGGCCAGCGTCGTCGCGGGCACTGCGGCTTTCGGCTTCGCCTCAACCCGCTTGAGCATTTCGATGACGCCTTCGGTGCGTATCGGCCAGGACAGTTTCAGGCAATCCTCAGGCGCCTGCTCTGCGGCGCTCATGAGCGCTGCGAAGATAGCCTGAGGAAAGGCTGCGCGATTGTTCAGCGCGACTTTCGCTTCGTGGTGATCCGGATTGATCACCACGAGGTCCGCCTCTGCGGCCGAGCAAAGACGCCAATCCTTGCTGACGGAGCCGGCGATCGTCACCATGCCCACGATCATCCTGAGACGGCGGTCATCGATCTCAGCCAAACCGATTTGCGCTATACCGAACGCCACGACGGAATGTCTCCAGATCAAAGCA
>DATAFY010000331.1:0-16653 GCA_036257205.1 Steroidobacter sp.
CCGTCATCACCACGCAGGGCGGTGCGGTTGCCGCGCAGGTGAAAGCGGTCACGATCACGAAGAACATCACGCTGATCTCGATGGAGACCGTCGGGATGTGGCATTCCGTCGGCTTTCTCGCCGATGCGTTCGCAGTTTTCAAAGAGCACGGGATGTCGATAGACCTCGTCTCAACCTCCGAAACCAGCGTGACCGTGTCGCTCGATCCGGCGGCGAATACGCTCGACAAGGCGGCGCTCGATGCGCTCGTGCTCGATCTGGGCAAGCTGTGCCGAGTCGAAGTGATCGGCCCGTGCGCGGCAGTGAGCCTTGTCGGCCGCAACATTCGCGCGATCTTGCACCGGCTGGGCGAGGCGCTCGAGCTGTTTGAGGAGCAGAAGATCTATCTCGTGACGCAGGCGGCGAACGATCTCAACATCACCTTCGTGATTGACGAAGAGCAGGGCGATCGTCTCGTGTCGCGTCTGCATGAGATAGCGATCCACAAGATGACCGCCGACCGCGTGCTCGGGCCCACGTGGGAAGAGCTGTACGGATCAGGCGGCAAGGCGAGCGGCGTCGAGCGGCAGTGGTGGCGGTCGCGTCGCCCTGAGTTGCTCGCGCTCGGTCAGGAGCACGGCGCGGCGTATGTTTACGATCGTTCCACGCTCGTATCCAAGGCGCGATCGCTCAAGGCGCTGCCCGGCGCGGACGGCGTGTTCTACGCGCTCAAGGCGAATTGGCATCCCGGCATTCTCAAGCTGTTCCATGATGAAGGTCTCGGCTTTGAGTGCGTCTCGCAGGGCGAGGTCGAGCATGTGTTGAAGACCGTGCCCTCGATTGATCGCAAGAAGATCCTGTTTACGCCCAATTTCACGCCGCGCGAGGAATACGAGTGGGGATTGAGCCAGGACGTGTGGGTCACGCTGGACAATCTGCATCCGTTGAAGCGCTGGCCTGAGGTTTTTAAGGGACGCGAGATCTTTGTTCGCATCGATACCGGCTACGGCCGCGGGCATCACGACAAGGTGCGCACGGCGGGCGTGCATTCCAAGTTTGGCGTGCCCCTGTTCGAGCTCGATGAGCTAGTGAAGCTCGTACGCAGCGTCGGGGCCCGCGTGGTGGGATTGCACGCGCATACCGGCAGCGGTGTGTTCACCGTAGACAACTGGAAGTCCGTGGGCGACACGCTGGCGTCGCTGACCGAGCGTTTCGAACACGTACGCTACGTGGATCTGGGCGGCGGTCTGGGCGTGCCGGAGCGATTCGGACAGCAAGGACTGGTGTTGCCGGAATTCGGCGCGATGCTGTCCGCCCTCAAGGCGGCGCACCCGACGCTTACGATCTGGATCGAGCCTGGCCGCTACCTCGTCGCCGAGGCCGGCGTGTTGCTGGCCCAAGTGACGCAGTTGAAGGGCAAGGGCGAAGTGCACTACATCGGAGTCGCGACGGGCATGAACTCGCTGATTCGGCCTGCGCTGTACGGAGCCCATCACGAGATCCTCAATCTCACGCGCATCGAAGACCTCGCCACCGAGGTCGCGAATGTCGTCGGCCCGATCTGCGAGTCCGGCGACGTGCTCGGCGTCGATCGGCTCCTGCCGCCAACGCAGGAGGGAGATGTGATGCTCATCGCGACTGCGGGCGCATACGGTCGTGCGATGAGCTCCACTTACAACCTGCGGCAGCCCGCGCAGGAATTTTTGATCTAAGCGTACGAGTCGCAAGCGCCGGCGTCGCAGGCGCTCAGCGGGAACGTTGCTGCTCTTCTGGCTCGAGCTTGGAGTCTCGGCGCCGTGGAACTTCGAAACCCTCGCCGAAGCGCGGCAGTTTCCCGAAGGGGCGATCGCCATGCCGGACGGATCGGTGACAGCCCGTCGGGCGCGGGAGCCGCGCGCGGGGCTGAGGCTGAATTTTTCGTGAGCCTGCTGGCTAACGCTCCATCGCCCTCTCAGGATTTGCCCGTGTGGCGGCGCTCAAGTTCACGGACGACCTCCGCTAGGGACAGATTGCGGCTCTTGAGCAGCAACGTCAGGTGAAAGAGCAGATCGGCGGCTTCGCCCAGCAGGTGATCATCGCTCTGCGCGACCGCTGCCAGCGCCACCTCGACGCCTTCCTCGCCGACTTTCTGCGCCATGCGGGTCGGCCCGCCCGACCATATACGGGCCGTGTAGCTGCCCTGCGGCTGATCGGCGATGCGTTGGGCGATGATCCTCTGCAGTTTGGCGAGGAATGCGAATTCGCCCGCTTCAGCGACGATGGCGTCGTCGAAGCACGAATCGGTTCCTTGGTGACAGGTAGGCCCCTGCGGAATGGCGGTGATCAGCAGCGCATCATTGTCGCAGTCGCCAGCCACGTTCACGACGTTGAGATAGTTCTGCGAGATTTCGCCTTTCGTCCACAGGCGGTTCTTGCTGCGGCTGAAAAAAGTCACGCGGCCTTCGTGCAGCGTCAGCCGCAGGGCTTCGCGGTTCATATAGCCGAGCATCAGCACCCGGCCGGTGGATGCATCCTGCACGATCGCGGGGAGCAACCCGCCCGTTTTGTCCCAATCGAGCGAGCTCACGTCTTCGAGGTTCATGGGCGGATCTCGACCGATTTGCTGCGCAGATAGCGCTTGAGGCCGGGGATGGCGATGGCGCCGCTATGAAACACGCTGGCCGCGAGCGCGCCATCCACTTCGGCGCGCTCGAACACTTCGGCGAAGTGCTCAACGGCTCCAGCGCCGCCCGAGGCGATCAACGGCGTATGGCACACGGCGCGCACGGCCGCGAGTTGTTGGATGTCGTATCCCTTGCGCACGCCGTCGCTCGCCATACAGTTGAGCACGATCTCGCCGGCCCCACGACTCTGCACTTCGCGGACCCAGTCAAGAGTTTTGCGTGCGGTGTTGCGGGTGCGCGTGGGATCGCCGGTGTACTGATAGACCTGATACTCGCCCTCGACAGTCTGGCTGTCGATCCCGACCACCACGCATTGCGCGCCGAAGCGTGCGCTCAACCGAGAAATCAATTCCGGATCGGCGAGCGCGGGTGAATTGATCGAGATCTTCTCGGCGCCTTCGCCGAGCACTTCTTCGGCGTCAGCCACGCTGCGAATGCCGCCGGCGACGCAAAAGGGAATGTCGAGAATGCGCGCGATGCGGCGCACCCACGTGCGATCGACGGAGCGGCCGTCCGGACTCGCAGTGATGTCGTAGAACACAAGTTCGTCGGCGCCCTCGTCACGGTAGCGCAGCGCGAGTTCCAGGATGCCTCCCACGACCACGTGGTCGCGGAAGCGCACACCCTTGACGACCTGGCCGTCTCTTACATCGAGACAGGGAATGATGCGTTTGGCAAGAATGGCCGCAACTCCTCGGGAGCTATCTTGTCTTCCAATAAAGCCTTGCCGCTGATCGCCGCAGCGACTCCACACTCACGCAGCGCCGCGAGGTCGCGCGCCGCTGCCACGCCCCCGGAAGCCTGCCACATGAGTTCGGGAAAGCGACGTACGGACTCGGCGTAGAGATCCAGATTTGGCCCGGTCAGCGCGCCGTCGCGTCCAACGTCGGTGCAGAGCACATGAATCGCCCCGGCTCGGGCGTATTGCTCGACCGCCGACCACAGTGTAACCGCGCTCGTCTGGCGCCAGCCGTGGGTCGTCAATATCGGCTGCCCTGAGTCGTCGAGGCGCACATCGAGCGCAAGCACGATGCGATCCGGGCCGATTTCTTCGAGCCACCCCAGCGTCTCTTCAGGCGAGGTCACGGCGATGCTGCCGATGACCGCGCGCTCGACGCCGGCTTCGAGCAGCGCGCGTACGCGATCAAGCGAGCGCAGCCCGCCCCCGACCTGCAGGCGCACGCTGCGCTGTTGGGCCAGTTGCACAATCGCGTCGCGGTTGGCCTGCGCGCCGTCGCGAGCGCCGTCTAGATCCACTACATGCACGCGCTGCGCGCCGAGCGAACGGTAACGTTCGAGCAGCGCGCTCGGCTCATGCGAGTACACGGTCTGCGCGGCGAAATCGCCCTTGAACAGACGGACGCACCGGCCATCCTTCAGATCGATTGCAGGGATCAACTCCATCGTCAGCACCGCTTTAGTCACAGTTCCAGGAAATTGCGCAGTAGCAGCGATCCCACGCGCGCGGAGCGCTCGGGATGAAATTGCATGCCGTACACCGTCTCGCGCTGTACGACCGCACTGAAGGGCTGGCCGTAGCAGGACGTTGCGAGCGTCAGTTCACTCACGGGCGCCGCGTAGCTGTGCACGAAATACACGTGATCTCCCGGTGCGACGTCCTTGAACAAGGGCGAAGACTGACAGTACTCGAGTTGATTCCACCCCATGTGCGGCACCGGCAAGCCCGCACGATTCGGTAGGCGGCGCACGGCGCCCGGCAACAGTCCGAGGCAGGGCGTTTCGCCTTCTTGGGAGGATTCGAACAACAACTGCATGCCGACGCAAATGCCGAGCAGCGGCTGAGTCAGGCTGCGGATCGTTTCGATGAGGCCCGCCGACTGCAGTCGCGCCATGCAATCCGCTGCGGCGCCAACGCCAGGCAGAATCACATGGCTGGCGGCGCGGACGACCTCGGGATCGGTGGTGAGCGTCGACTCCACGCCAAGCCGTTCGATGGCGAACTTGAGCGAGGCGATGTTCGCGCCGCCGCTGTCGATGATCGCAAGGCGCATCACAGCGCTCCTCCCGACCGACTTGCCGACAACGTCGTCAGCTTTGATGAGTCTTGTCTCGGATTCATCTGAGTGCGTGTGACATACGAGCTGAAAGCGGCGTGCTTACAGTGCGCCCTTGGTGCTCGGCAGTTCGGCGTCCGTTATGCGAATGCACTGCCGCAGCGCGCGGCCGACCGCCTTGAAACAGGCCTCGATCTGATGGTGAGTGTTCTCACCGACAACCTTGAGGTTCACGGCGGCCCCGAGCGATTCGGCAAGCGATCTAAAGAAATGAGGCACGAGTTCGGTAGGCAGCTGACCGACCTGCTCGCGGCCGAACAGGCCCTCGAACACAAAGTAAGGCCGTCCAGATATATCGATCGCGACCTGCGCGAGCGCCTCATCCATAGGCAATAGAAACCCGTAACGCTGGATGCCGCGCTTGTCGCCAAGCGCCTTTCGCAGGGCCTCCCCAAGGACGAGCGCACAATCTTCCACGGTGTGGTGCTCATCCACATGCAGATCGCCCTTGCACGTCAGCTCCAACGAAAAGCCGCCGTGTTTGGCGATCTGCTCAAGCATGTGATCGAAAAAGCCGAGCCCGGTGACGATGTGGATCGGCGATTCGCGATCCAGATTCACAACCGCGCTGATATCAGTTTCCTTCGTGCGGCGCGCGACCTGCGCAATGCGCTGTGCGGAAGTCAGCCGTTGTGCAATGGCCGGCCAGGATTCCCCGTGGCCGCCCGGCGCAAAGCGCACTCCTTCGATCCCAAGATTGCGAGCCAGCTCCAGATCCGTCTCGCGGTCGCCGATGACATAACTGTTGGCGCGGTCGATCGGGTGCGTACGCAGGTATTGCTCCAGCAGGCCGATCCGCGGCTTGCGGCAGTTGCAGCCATCTGCCTGGAAATGAGGGCAGATGAATTCAGCTTCAAACGAAACGCCCTGCGAGCGCAGCAAATTCAGCAGGAACTCATGCGGCTCGCGGAAGGAGGGTTCGGGGAAACTTGCGGTGCCCAGGCCGTCCTGATTGCTCACCATGACGAGCGAGTAGCCCGCACTCTGCAGCTTGAGCAGGGCAGGGATGACGCCCTCGATCAGCTGGAGCTTTTTCAGACTGTCGATCTGCTGATCGGGCGGCTCGATGATCAAGGTCCCGTCGCGATCAACGAAGAGGACTTTTTTGGGCGCTACGCTCATGCCGCCGCCTCCGCAGCCTGGGCGATTCCCCGCAACAGACGATCGTTCTGTTCGGGTGTGCCGACGGAAATACGCACGCTGTTCGCCAGTCCGGGTTGCGAGCGAGGATCTCGGATGATCAGGCCTACCCGGGCGGCGGCGCTGAGTACGCGGTCGGCGTCGAGGCAATCGACCAGCAGAAAGTTCGCAGCGCTCGGCCACACGCGTGTGATCAGCGGTGAGCGCGCGAGCTCACGGCCAAGCCGCTCGCGTTCGTTCAGGATGAGATCGATGCTTTGCGCCGCCTGCGCAGCGTGCTCCGTGTTTGTAAAGGTCAGGGCGGCTTCGATGGTCGGCGTCGGCAGGGCGTAGGGAGTGATCACGCGCGCAAGCAGACTGACGATCTGTGGACTGGCGAGCAGCGCTCCGCAGCGTGCGCCGGCGAGCGCGTAGGCCTTGGACAGCGTGCGCAGCACGACGAGGTTCGGAAACCTCTCGAGCTGCTGCGCCATACTCTCGACGCCCGCGAACTCAATATACGCCTCATCGACTACCACCAGCGCGCGCTGCGCCAGCGCTGAGCAGATCCGTTCGATCGCCGCGCGCTCGAGGGTGTTGCCCGTCGGGTTGTTTGGCGAACACAGGAACACGACCTTCACGCCCTCTCGCCAGGCTGCGAGCACCGCGTCCGCATCGAGCGCGAAATCATCATCTATCAGAAGCGGAACCTCGAGGACCCCGGCGCCCTGAATGCGCGCCGACACCTTGTACATGCCAAAGGTGGGAGGGCAGATGAGAATGCTGTCCTGACCCGCGCGGCAAAACGCCCGCACGAGCAAATCGATACCCTCATCGCTGCCGCGGCCGGCAAGAACCTTCTCGGGAGCGACACGATAGAGTCGAGCGAGATGTTCAATCAACTGCGCAGGCTGCGGTTCGGGATAGCGATTCAAACCGGCGCGCGATGAATCCCCGACGGCGGGCCACGGCATCTCGTTCGCGTGGAGGCGCTCGAGCGAAGGCTCCCACGCCGCGTGTTGATACGGCTGCAGCGCCAGAATGTCGGGACGAGCGAGATCGAGGATGGAGCTCACGAGGCTCTCCCGTTGTGAAGATGCGCGAGCCGGACCAGTACGGCGCGCGCATGCGCATCGAGGCCTTCGAGGTTGGCGAGCGTCACGGCCGTGGGCCCTAGGTCGCGCAGGCCGTCCGTCGTCAGCTCCTGCACGGTCATGCTGCGCATGAAATCCGCCAGCGACAAGCCGCTGTAGGCGCGCGCGAAACCGTAGGTCGGCAACACATGGTTCGCCCCGCTGCAATAATCGCCCATCGTCTCGGGGGTCCACGGGCCGAGGAACACTGAGCCGGCGTTGCGGACCTGCGGCAGCCAGGAACGTGCGTCGTGAATCTGCAGAATCAGGTGCTCGGGTGCGTAGTCGTTGCTGAGCGCAAACGCGCTTGCGAGCGAGTCGATGAGGATCAATCGCGCGTGCTGCATCGATTCACGCAGCGTCGCCTCGCGCGACAAGGCCCGCATCTGTGTTTCGATCTGACGCGATGTCTCCTGCGCAAGCGTGCGCGATGTCGTCACGAGGATGGACTGCGCGTCGCTGCTGTGCTCCGCCTGCGCGAGCAGATCCGCCGCGACGAATTCCGCACGCGCTGCGTCATCGGCGATCACCAGCACCTCGGAGGGGCCGGCGGGCAGATCGAGCGCGGCGCCCTCGGGATCATTCGAGCACAGCATTTTCGCCGCAGTGACCCAGGCGCTCCCGGGACCGAACACCTTGTCCACCTTTGGGACCGACTGCGTCCCGTACGCCATAGCGGCGATCGCCTGCGCGCCGCCGATCTTGAAGACCCGATCGACGCCGCACCGCTTTGCTGTAGCGAGCACGGCGGGGTCAACGCGCCCATCTCGACGAGGCGGCGTACAGATGATGCGCGTTGCGCAACCGGCGATTTGGGCCGGCACTGCCGCCATGATCGCGGCGGAGGGCAGGGGAGCCGCGCCGGCCGGCACGTATAGTCCAACCGCATCGATCGCGCGGTAGTGGCGCTCGCATACGACCCCCGCAGAAGTGCTGACGATCAGCGGCTCGCTGCGTTGCGCTTCATGAAACCGGCGCACGTTCGTGATGGCTCGCTCGATCGCGTTTCGCTGCGCTTCGTTGAGCGCTTCTTCGGCGGCGGCGAACTCATCTGCGTTCGCCTCGAGGCTCGTGAGCGTCGGGCAGTCGAACCGCCGCGTGTACTCGAACACCGCTTCATCGCCGCGAGCGCGCACGTCGCGAATGATCTGGCTGACGAGTTCATGCAAGGCTGCGGCGTCTTGCTGGGCGGGCCGACGCAGCGCATCGCGACGCTCGCGCGGACCGAGAGCCGACCAGTTCAGTATTGGGAGCTGCATCAGAAATGGGCGCCGCTGATCACTAATCGCCAATTACAAATCGCCGATCGCCGGTGATCGGTCATGCAAGCATTTTCTCGACGGGCAACACCAGGATCGCGCTAGCGCCTGCGCTCTTTAGGCTCTCCAGCGTTTCCCAAAACACGTTTTCACGGCAGACCGCATGCACCGCCACCTTTTCAGCGGATCCCTCCAGCGGGACGATCGTAGGCGACTCGCTGCCTGGCAGGAGGTTGCGAATTTCCGCGAGCTTGGCGCGCGGCGCGTGCAACATGATGTACTTGCTCTCCTTGACCTGCTGCACGCCGTCGATGCGCATGACGAGCCGGTGTATCCACTCTTGTTTCTCCGGCGAGACCGGTACAGGCGTGGTGATGATCGCGGCCTGACTTTCGAGAATGGTTTCAGCTTCCCACAGGTGGTTGGCCACCAGCGTCGAGCCGGTGGAAACCAGATCGCAGATGAAGTCCGCCCGTCCGAGGCGCGGGGCGATTTCAACGGCGCCGGAGAGTGTGACGATTTCGGCCCGCACGTCATTCTGGCGCAACCAGCGCCCGAGAATGTTGGGATATGTGGTGGCGACGCGTCGCCCGCGAAGGGATGAGACGCCGGCATATTCGACGCCTTCTGGCGCCGCGATCGACAACCGGCAGCGGCCGAAGTCGAGCAACATCAGTTGCTCGAAGAGCGGCGCGACGCCGCGCGCTTGAAAAGCCAGGCGCTTCTCTTCAACGACGTTAAGGCCGACGATGCCCAGATCGCAGACGTCCTGCTGCACAAGATCCGGGATGTCGTCGTCGCGCACGAACAGCACATCGAGCGGCATGTTTTCGCCGTAGCACATCAGCTGGTCCCTGCCGCGGCTGTACTTCAGTCCACAGCGCACGAGCAGGTCGAGCGAGTTGTCGGTAAGCCGTCCCGATTTCTGCAGGGCGACTTTCAGTCGGGACGTCTTGTCAATCATGTTCAGCCTGTTCGTTGCTCTTTCGTGCGTTCCACAGCCAGGGCGTAACCGCCGTTGCCGTTCGTGAGATATCTGGCCACACGGCCAATCGTGGTGACGCTAACCCCCGTCTGTCTATGAATCTCCCTGTAAGGCGCGCCTTGCTGCAGCAGACCCACGACGGCCCAGCGGTCCGCCAGCGCCTGCAGTTCCGCGGGTGTGCATAGGTCGCGAAAGAACGCGCGACATTCATCCACAGTGCGCAGCGTCAGGATCGCCGCGAACAGCGCTCGTTCCGCAAGCGCTTCCTGCCGGGGCGTCAGCGCCCGATGATCTTTCATGGAGGAAAGGGGAAGTAATGACGTACTAGTGTAATAACACGTTAATACAACGGTGCGGGCATGGTCAAGGCGTTTCGGTCGCTCTGGGCTAAGCGCTCCCGCGGCCCCATGGTTTTTCCATGGTTTTTCCATGGTTTTTTACCTTAGAACCACTAACGCGGCCTTTGAGCTTCCAGCCCGCCCGCGGCGGTGAAGGGGGAGGGAATGAAAGGGCAGGCGGCGGTTTTCCGCACGTTTGTTCCTTGACGCTTCCCACAACGGGCCCATAGACTCCCCAATGCTCATCGAGACCGGCTGAGGGTCAGGCCCTTTGAAGCCGGGGCAACCGTCGAGGCTAACCACCTCGAAAAGGTGCCAACTCCTGCGGGGATCCCCCAAGGATGACCACTGCTGCGCGCATCCTGTTCGCGGTGCGTGTTGTTCTAGTGCGGGGCACTCCGACAGATGAGTTGCTGTGTTAGCTGCCGCGGCTTTGGCCGACGGCGGTGGGTCGCAGCGACAGCCGCTACGGGCGCTCCGTGGGGTTTCTGCGATGTGCGGAACCTGTCCGGTTCATGAGAGCCGGGGATCAGTATGGAGCGTTCAATGAGCATCTCCTCCTGTGCGCTGCCTGCGCAGAACGCCGATGAGGGCGTCGGCGTCGATCGCGCAAGCCAAACGTCCGCTGCGTCCGCTCGCGAAGGCGTCCTGCAGATCGAAGGCGCTCTGCCGCTGCATTTCGGCGGTCGCCTCGAGGGCGCGCAAATCGCCTGGCGGCTCTGCGGCGCAGAAGGCGCTCCGGTTATCGCGGCTTTGGGCGGCATCTCCGCCGGACGAGCGGTGACGGACCTCAGCGAGACGCAAAAGGGCTGGTGGTCCGACGTCGTCGGTCCCGGCCGCGCGCTGGACACCACACGGTGGCGGATCCTCGGCATGGATTTCCTGGGCGGCAGCGCACAGAGCACCGGGCCGCGCGCGGGACAGACGAATTTTCCTTCGATGAGCGCCTACGATCAGGCCGATGCGCTGCGTCGGGTCATCGAGCATCTGCGTCTCGGATCCGTGTTCGGCGTCCTCGGCGCCTCCTATGGCGGAATGGTCGCACTGGCCTTCGCGGAGCGCTGGCCTGCGCTCGTAGGCCGCGTCGTCGTGATCAGTGCAGCGCACCGCGCACACCCGATGTCCACCGCGTGGCGCAGCGTGCAGCGTGCGCTCGTGCGCTATGCCGCCGAGCGCGGCGATGGACCCGAGGGTCTGCGGCTCGCGCGCGCGCTCGCCATGGCCACCTACCGCACCCCGGCGGAGTTCGAGGCGCGCTTCGCCGGCCCGGCAGTGCGAATTGACGGACGATTCAAGTTTCCCGTCGAGTCCTATCTGCTCGCGCGCGGCGACGCCTACGCCTCGACCTACGTTCCCGAAGCGTTTGTCTGTCTATCGGAGTCGATCGATCTGCATTCGGTCGATCCAGCGCAGATCCGCACGCCTGCAACCCTGGTCGCCGTGCGCGAGGATCAACTTGTGCCTGTGGCCGACATGCGCACCCTCAAAGAGAAGCTGGCGGGGCCTGCTGCGTTAATAGAGCTGTCATCGCTGTACGGGCACGATGCGTTCCTAAAAGAAAGCGCAGCGTTGAAGGCGGTATTTGCGCGCGCTCTCGAGGCGCAGGGGGAGGCGCGATGAGCCGACGACTTTCACTTGCGACCTGCGCCGTACGCGCAGCGCTCGAATCGGATACTCAGCACGGAGCGGTCGTTCCGCCGATTCACCTGAGCTCCACGTTCGCCTTCAAGTCTTTCGGCGAGAAGCGTTGTTACGACTACACCCGCTCGGGCAACCCGACGCGCGATGCGCTTGCCGAAGCGCTCGCCGCACTGGAAGGCGGCGCGGGCGCGGTCGTGACCTCATCCGGCATGGCGGCCGTCAATCTGGTCTGTCAATTGCTGCAGCCCGGCGATCTGCTGGTCGCGCCGCATGACTGCTACGGCGGCACCTATCGACTGTTCAGCGCATTGGCCCGGCGAGGCGTCGTACAAGTCGAATTCGTGGACCAGACGGACGCGCCGGCCTTCGCTGCTGCGCTCGCGCGCAAACCAAGGCTCGTCTGGGTCGAAACGCCGAGCAATCCATTGCTGCGCATCGTCGATATCCGCGGCGCCGCGCAGCTCGCGCATGGCGCGGGGGCGTTGCTGCTGGTCGATAACACATTCATGTCGCCGGGCTGGCAACAGCCGCTCGCGCTGGGGGCTGATCTGGTCTTGCACTCCACCACGAAATATCTGAACGGCCACAGCGATGTCGTCGGCGGCGCGGTGATCGCTGCGACCAGCGAACTGCACGAGCAGCTCGTGTGGTGGGCTAACTGCATCGGAGCGACCGGCGCGCCCTTCGACAGCTATCTCACGTTGCGAGGCGTGCGCACGTTGCACGCGAGGCTGCGCGCGCACGGCGAGAATGCGGCGCGCATCGCTGAACTGCTCGATCAGCATCCGGCGGTCGCACGCGTCTACTATCCGGGACTGCCGTCCCATCCGCAGCATCAGCTTGCGACGCGTCAGCAGAACGGCTTCGGTGCGATGCTCAGTTTCGAGCTGCGCGGGGACCTCTCGAACGTGCGCGCGTTCGTCGACGGGTTGCAGTGCTTCTCGCTGGCGGAATCGCTTGGCGGGGTCGAGAGCCTGATTGCACACCCCGCCACGATGACGCATGCGGCGATGGATGCGGACGCGCGTCGCACTGCAGGCATCATCGATACGCTGCTGCGCCTGTCGATTGGCATTGAAGATCCGGAGGATCTCGTGCGCGATCTGCAGGCGGCGCTGGAACGGGCTGCAACGATCGGCTCGTTCGCTTCCAGTGCGGGGCGAGAGAACGAAGATCTCGAGCCAGCGATTTGTTGAGGCCGTTTTCTACGTCGCGTGCTCTGCGTCTCTCACTCCAGCATCGTCCGAACCTGAAATGGGCGAGCAGCAGGCCATTCACTGGCTCGAGCAAAGCTCGCTGCTACGCTGAATCGCGTTCACGCCCATGGGGCGCACGCGCTCGCAAAAACGGGCCGGCGACAGCCGCGGTCGTCGCTTACACAGTCGCTGAAAAAAAACAGGCCGGCGTTTTTGGCGCCGGCCTGAGCGTGGCAACATCAGACTACAGTCGTGGCGACGTCGGTGGAGCCGGCGCCGACCTTGGGGACTAACCCGACACGAGTCCTGTTTCCACCAAAGACACCTCGACCGTAGTGGTCGAGACATGGAGATTTGCCCGAAGGCGGAAGCGGCGGGAGAGATCGGAAACCCGTCGCGGGATAAATCATAACCGGTCTCGCCGGCATTGTGGGCAAGATTTTTGGCCTGGGGGCAGGCCGTAGATATTTACTTATTTATCAAAGGCTTGCATCATATTCGGGCAATGCATTCAGCGACCGCCTGACCCGCCTGCGCGGTACTCGCCGTAGGACCTCCAGCCGCGATATCGGGGGTTCGGACGCCGGCGGAAATGCAGTCCGCCACCGCTCTTTCCACCACCTGAGCTTCGTTCGGCAAATCGAGCGAATGGCGCAGCAACATCGCCACGCTGAGGATGGTCGCGTACGGATTGGCGATGCCTCGACCGGCGATGTCCGGCGCTGAACCATGAATGGGCTCGTAGACGCCCAGCTTGCCAGCGCCCAGCGAGGCCGACGGCAGCAGCCCCATGGAGCCGGCCAGCATTGAGGCTTCGTCCGTGAGAATGTCGCCGAACATATTCTCGGTCAGCAGCACATCGAAGCTTGCAGGCTTGCTGATGAGGTGCATTGCAGCCGAGTCCACGAGCATGTGCTCGAGCTTCACGTCGGGGAATTCGCTGCGCAGGGTCTGCTCGACTGTCGAGCGCCACAAACGCGAGGTCTCGAGCACATTCGCTTTGTCGACGGAAACGATCGACTTACCTCGCCCACGAGCGAGTTTGCCGGCGATGCGAGTGACGCGCTGAATTTCCTCGACGCTGTAAGTGCAGACGTCCGTCGCTGTATCCGCGGTGCGTTGCTTCTCGCCGAAGTAGATGCCGCCCGTGAGCTCGCGGACCACCATGATGTCCACGTTCTTGAGGATATGCGGCTTGAGCGGCGAGGCGTCGAGGAGGGCGGGATGCAACGATACCGGCCGCAGATTCGCGAACAGGCTCAGCGATTTTCGGAGCGCCAGCAAACCCTGCTCAGGGCGAACCTTCGCGTTGGGGTCCGACCACTTCGGACCGCCGACGGCGCCCAGCAATACGGCGTCCGCCGTTCCACATGCAGAGATGGTGGAGGCGGGCAGCGCGCTTTGGGTCGCATCTATGGCTGCACCGCCGATCAGATGCTCTTCAAAGCGAAATTGATGGCCGAAACGCGCTGCAATCGCCTCTAGCGCGCGAACGCCTTCGCGAACCACCTCCGGTCCAATTCCATCGCCCGCAAGAAGGACGATGCTTGCTTTGACGGCGCTCATGCGTGCGCTCGCTCGTAGCGCTCGATCGCGGGCGCTTGCTGCAATAAAAACCCGAACTCGTCGGTGCCGTTGAGCAGGCAGTAGCGTGCGAACGCCTCGATCGGGAACGTGCTCGTACGTCCCGTGGGCAGGGCGAGAGAGCTCGTCTGCAAGTCGATGCGCACGAGGGCGCCGGGGTTCGCGAGCAACCAGGCGTGCGTGTCTTCGTCGACGACGATCGGCAGCAAGCCGTTCTTGAGGGAGTTGTTGCGGAAGATATCGGCGATTTCAGTGCTGATGACGGCGCGAAAACCGCAGTCGAGCAACGCCCAGGGCGCGTGCTCGCGCGAGGAGCCGCAGCCAAAGTTACGCCCCGCGACCAGTATTGAACATCCTGCGGCTTCGGGCCTGTTCAGAATGAAATCCGGTTTGACGGCTCCCGCGGAGTCGTAGCGCCAGTCCGCGAACGCCTGGCGCCCCAGTCCTTCCTTCGTCGTCGTGGTCAGGAAGCGGGCCGGAATGATCTGGTCGGTGTCGATATTCGTGAACGGCAGGACGACCGTGTGCGATTCAATCGAGCTAATGGGCTGCATGACTGTCTTCTCGGAAAATCGATATCTGGGCTGCTTGCCCTGCGCTGCTGCTCAAAAAAAGGGAACCTCGCACACGGACTCTCAGCCAGCGAGGACTTCGCGTGGATCCGTTATTGCACCGACGATCGCGGCTGCCGCGGCGGTCGCTGGGCTCGCGAGCAGTGTTCGCGCCCCCACTCCCTGACGACCTTCGAAGTTGCGATTGCTCGTGCTCACGCAGTATTCGCCGCGAGCGACGAGATCGCCATTCATGCCAAGGCACATCGAGCAGCCGGACTCACGCCATTCCGCACCGGCTTCAGTGAACACTTTCTGCAGGCCGCGCGCTTCGGCCTGTCGCTTGATCTGCTGTGAGCCGGGCACCACGAGCATGCGCACGCCGGGCGCGAGCTTGCGTCCTTTCAGGATGCGAGCGGCAATCTCCAGGTCCGACAGGCGCGCATTCGTGCAGCTGCCGACGAACACCACCTGAACCGGTTTGCCGATCAGGCGCTCGCCCCCGCGCAGCCCCATGTACTCCAGCGCCTTCGCGTGCACGGGGTCGTCGGTGCGGCTCGGAACGACTCCGGAGATCGGGACGACCATACCGGGATGCGTGCCGTACGTGATCATCGGTTCGAGTGCGTCTGCGTCGATATGAACGATACGATCGAAACGGGCGCCTGGATCCGTGCGCAGCGTGCGCCAGTAGGCGACGGCCCGGTCCCAATCCGCGCCCTTAGGCGCGAAGCGGCGGCCCTCGAGGTAAGCAAACGTCGTCTCGTCGGGGGCGATCATTCCTGCACGCGCGCCGGCTTCGATGGACATGTTGCAGATCGTCATCCGCTCGTCCATTGAGAGCGCTTCTATGGCCGGTCCGCGGTACTCGATCACACAACCGGTGCCGCCGGACACGCCGATCTTGCCAATGATCGCGAGGATGAGGTCCTTGGCGGAGACGCCCTCGCGCAGGCGACCGCTAACCTCGATAGCGAGCGTTTTGGGCCGGCGCTGGAGCAGGCACTGCGTTGCGAGGACGTGACCGACTTCCGTCGTCCCGATGCCGAAGGCGAGCGCGCCAAAGGCGCCGTGCGTCGCCGTGTGGCTATCGCCGCAGACGATCGTCTTGCCTGGTTGCGTCGCGCCAAGTTCCGGTCCGACCACGTGCACGATGCCGCGCTGATCGCTGTCCAGGCCGAGCAGTTCGACGCCGAACTCACGGCAGTTCTTTTCGAGCTCGCGTACCTGCCGCGCCGCCGACTCCACCTTGATGGGCACACGTCCGAACACCTCATCCGGATCGGTGGGCGTGGAGTGATCCATCGTCGCAAGCGTGCGTTCTGTGCGACGAACCTTCAGAGCTTTGGCTCGCAGCAACGAGAACGCCTGCGGCGAGGTGACTTCGTGAACCAGATGGAGATCAATGTACAGAACCGCCGGTGCATCAGGCGTTTCCGGAACGACTTCATGCCGTTCCCAGACTTTTTCGAAGAGCGTTTTTGGGTTCATCGCTGCGGGTTGACGGTGCTGATCCAGACTGACGGGAGAATGCCTAGCAGTCCAGCGACGCTGGGTGATGAAAAGTCATTCAGGCATCACGTCCTGCGATGGCGATCGGCGCTCAAGCGCCGACGGCGGACGGCGCACCCATGTCGCAGCGCTCCAACCAGCCCCATCGGTCCGGCGTCTTTCCATTGAACAGGCCAAAGAACGCGGCCTGCAGCGTTTCCGTCATGGGACCGCGTTTGCCCGAACCGATCGTGATGCGATCGACCGAGCGCACGGGCGTGATCTCCGCGGCCGTGCCAGTCAGGAAAATTTCGTCTGCCAGATACAGCAATTCGCGCGGCACCGATTGCTCGCGGACCTCGAAACCATGGGCGCGAGCGAGGGTGACGACCGTATCGCGCGTGATGCCCTGGAGAATCGAGTTGCTTAGGGCCGGCGTATAAATCACGCCGTCGCGAACCAAAAACAAGTTCTCTCCGGCGCCTTCGCTCACACTGCCGTCCACGCCCAGACCGATTCCCTCGGCGAAGCCGAGCCGCTTCGCTTCCATGCTGATCAACTGACTCGAGAGGTAGTTGCCGGCGGCTTTGCCGAGCGCCGGAATCGTATTGGGCGCAAGTCGCTGCCAGGACGACACAC
>DATAFY010000379.1:0-2240 GCA_036257205.1 Steroidobacter sp.
ACGCGGCTGGCAGCACGAGGAGTGTGAGAAACATGCATGACCACAGCCCGCCGACCACCGGGGCGGCGGTCCGGGCCGAAAGGTCGGCGCCGACGCCGGATTCCCATAGGAGCGGCATCAAACCGAACACAGTGGTGGCGACAGTCATGAGCATGGGGCGCAGACACTTCGCGGCGCATTCGACAATCGCTGCATCGATGTCCTCGGGACGACGCAAACGTCCCTGCGCGAGCGCGCTCTCATACGCTCGGCGAAGTTGGGAAAACACTGTATCCGAAGTCAGCCGGTACGTGTTCGCTGATCGAGATACACGACGACGATGCCGGTTTGCGCCGCGACGCCGCCGACTGCAATCAAACCCACCCACACGGCCGTAGAGAGGTTGTACTCGAGCAGGGCGAGCAGCCAGATGCTGCCGGCGATCGCGAACGGCAGGCTCATCAGCACAAGCCAGGTCTGCGGCCAGCCGCGCATCGACATGTACAGCAGCACGATCACCAGCATCAACGTCAATGGGATGACGATGCGCAGTCGCGCTTCCATCTCCGCCATGAACTCATATTGGCCCGTCCACTGCAACTGAAAACCCGTGGGGCAGACTGAGCCGCCGCCCTACCCGTCGCTTCGCGTCGTCCACCCATCCGCCAAGATCGCGCTGGCGATGTCGGCATATACGTAACCGACCAGCATCCCGTTCTCGTTCTTGATCATGGGCGGGCCGGTCACGACGCGAACGTCTGCGAGCGCCGCCAGGGGTAGTACGACGGCGCCCTCTGTCGCCCGCGTTGCCACAGATCGCTATTCGACACAGAGGACGGCGCCATGACGCCGGAACCGCCCGAAAGCGGGGCGCTGCCCATGCCGTCTTCTCCCATGGCGTCCATTGCGCCGGCGGCGCGAGATTGCACTTGCGGTTGCACAGTTGAAGAGCTGCCGCGACCAGCCCGCCTGCCCCGTCAAACGACAGCGATTCAGCCGCCGGAATGGGACCAGCAACTCCTGCAACGCGCGTGGGTCTGCGCGCAAATCGGCCGCGTAACGCACATTCACCGAGTAGCGCGCGCGACCATCAATCACGGTCGAAATGGGCATGCCGCCGATAGCCGCTTCGACCGATCCTGGACGTCACGTACGCTCAATCCATAGCGCTGCGATCGCCTCGCGGTTCGGCGCGATGTCGATGTACTCGCGTCCGGTCTGGCGTTCCGCGAACGTGCTGCGAACGCCGCGAACCTCGCGCAGCATCCCTTCCAGCTCGAGGCTGATGCGCTCGATTGCATTCGAGATCGGGGCCGAAAACCTTGATTCCCGCAGGCGTGCGCACACCCGTCGTGAGCATATCGATCCGCGTGCGCGGCCCGAGACCGTGCAGTCGCGCAGAACGACGACTGCGCTGCGCTCGTATCGCGTGAGTCGAACTGGCCGCAAGCTTGCCGCCGGCTTCAGCGTGGGCAGCGCGGCCGTGAGCGGTCAGGTCTGTCTGCTCGAGAGCGCACGCGACATTCATCATTTCGTCGAGGGCGCCGTGCTAGTCACCGCAACTACGGATCCCGACTGGGTGCCGATCATGAAGCGCGCGGCAGCGATCGTGACCGATCACGGCGGGCGCACTTCGCACGCGGCGATCGTCAGCCGCGAGCTCGGCCTGCCCGCGGTCGTGGGAACAGGCAATGCGACGCAGGTGCTGCATGAGGAGCAGGAGATCACGGTGTCCTGCGCCGAGGGCGAGGAAGGATTCATCTACGAAGGCGCGGCGGACATCGAGGTTCAAGAGCTAGATCTGGCGGCCATTCCGGCGACGCGCACGCAAGTCATGCTGAATCTGGCAAACCCCGCAGCCGCCCTGCGCTGGCAGCGCCTGCCAGCGGACGGCGTCGGTCTCGCGCGGATGGAATTCGTCGTGAACACGCACATCAAGATCCACCCGATGGCCCTGGTGCGTTACGCATCCTTGCACGATGCGCAGACGAAGCGCGCCATCGACGAGCTGACTCACGGCTATGAGGACAAGTGCGAGTACTTCGTGGAGCGGCTCGCACGAGGTCTCGCTCGCATCGCCGCCGCTTTGCACCCGAAGCCGGCCATCGTCCGGACGAGCGACTTCAAGACGAACGAATATGCGAATCTCATCGGCGGCGGCGAATTCGAGCCGAACGAGGAGAATCCGATGATCGGATTCCGCGGCGCCTCGCGCTACTACTCGCCTCGCTACCGGGAAGGATTCGCGCTCGAGTGCAAGG
>DATAFY010000385.1:0-2592 GCA_036257205.1 Steroidobacter sp.
CCGACGCTGGCGGGCCTGTTGCTCGCGGTGCCGCTCTCGAAGCTGAGCGGCAGCGTGACGGTCGGTCGTTTCTTTGCATCGCTTGGGCTGTTGCGTACGCCTGAAGAGAAGCAGGTCCCGCCGGTCGTGAGGCGTCGCGACGAATTGTTCGTGCAGGCGCGCGCGCCGCACGCAGACGGCTTGCGGTTTCTAGCGCGCGATCGACAGGCGCGATATGCCCATGTCGCCGGCAATCTGCCGCGCCCCGCCGAGATGCGCGGGCATCCCGACCCGCATCGTCTCACGGCGGAGCGCAAGACGCAGGATGCGGAGTCGCTCACTGAAGTTCTTGCATGGTTGGGTCCTGCGGAGCGCGTTCATGTCGCAGGCGATCCACGCATGCTCGAGCGCCTTGCCGAGCTGCCCGATTAGGCGTTTGGGGGAGAGACGGCGGTCAGCGGCAATCCACGGCTGGAACTTTGTCACGTGCTCCAGCCTTGGCTCTGGTGATTGCATCGCATCAGAGAGATCACGCCGTACATGTCCTTTCAGAAGCGTGCGGGATCGGGCGATAGTCGGCCAACCGCTCACCGTCAGACGCCAAACGCCTCCTTCGTCGGCGCCGTGCGCTGCGGCGGTGAAACGCGGTTTCGCGTCTGGGCGCCCGATGCGCGCGAGGTTCAGGTTGCAGTGGAAGCTCCTGCGCCGGCGACGCTAACGCTCGAACGCAGCAAGGACGGTTACTTTAGCGGCGGCAGTTTCAGCCTTCCCAGCGGCGCGTTATACAAGTATCGGGTCGACGGCGCGGGGCCTTGGCCGGACCCTTGCTCGCGATTTCAACCGCAGGGACCGCATGGTCCATCGATGATCGTCGACGCCGACGCGTATCGGTGGCGCGACCGCGCTTGGCGCGGCGCGCGCATGCAGGGGCTGGTGATCTACGAGTTGCACATCGGCGCCTTCACGCCCGAAGGCACGTTCGAGGCGGCAGCGGCGAAGTTGTCGTACCTGCGCGATCTCGGCGTGACGGCGCTGGAGATCATGCCGTTGGCGGAATGCCCGGGTCGCTGGAACTGGGGCTACGACGGCGTCCAGCTGTTTGCGCCGTACCATGTGTACGGCGACCACCAAGCGTTCAAGCGCTTCGTCGACAGCGCCCATGCGCTCGGGTTGGCCGTCATTCTCGACGTCGTCTACAACCATCTCGGTCCGGACGGCAACTATCTGAAATGTTTCAGTCCGCGATATTTCAATGCTGAGCGCCAGACCGAATGGGGAGAGGCATTCAACTTCGATGGGACGGATGCGGCCGGCGCCCGTGACCTCGTTCTGCACAACGTGCGCTACTGGGCTAGCGAATTTCATGTGGACGGATTCCGTCTGGACGCCGCTCAATCGATGTTCGACGACAGCTCGCATCACATCGTCGCGGAACTGGTCGCTGCAGCGCGCGCCGCGGCGCACCCACGCGAGATCGTGGTGATCGCAGAAAATGAAGCGCAACGCGCCGAACAGCTGCGCCCCCGGGCGCAGGGCGGCTTTGGCCTGGACGCGATGTGGAATGACGATTTCCATCACGCGGCCAGGGTCGCGCTGACCGGCAACCGTGGCGGTTACCTGCACGACTACACCGGCCGCGCACAGGAATTCATCTCGTGCGTTCGCCATGGATTTCTGTATCAGGGTCAGTGGTACGAATGGCAGCAGCAGCCGCGCGGCTGCAGCGCACGAGGCCTGCCGCCCTGGTCATTCGTCGTGTTCACGCAAAATCATGATCAGGTGGCGAACACCTTCATCGGCGATCGCGTGCACACCAGCGCCGCGCCGTCGCGTTATCGTGCGCTGACGGCGCTCATGCTGCTCTCTCCACAGACTCCGCTGCTCTTCATGGGGCAGGAGTTCGCCTCGTCACGGCGTTTCATGTTCTTTGCGGATCACCGCAAAGAGCTCGGTCGGGTCGTGTACGACGGACGCCGTCAGTTCGTAGCGCAGTTTCGCGCTTACGCAGACGAAGCGACGCAAAGCCTGATACCGGACCCGGGCAGCGAAACGGCGTTCCTCGAATCGAAGCTCGACTGGACGGAGCTCGAACCTCACCGGCAGGCGCTGCAGTTCCATCGCGAGCTTCTGATGCTTCGCGCCCGCGATCCGGTGATCTCGCAGCAGCGGCGAGACATCCTTGAGGGCGCAGCGTTGTCCGAGCAGGCGCTCGCGTTGCGATGGTTCGACGATACGCAGCGCGATCGACTCCTTGTAGTCAATCTGGACCGCGAGTTCGTTCTCTCGCCGGCCTCAGAACCGCTACTCGCCCCGCCGAGCGGCTCCGGCTGGCGTCTTGCGTGGTCCAGCGAAGATCCTCGCTACGGCGGCTTCGGCAGGACCACACCCGTTGAGGCGAGCGGTCGTGGGCCCTGGCGCATTCCGGCCCAATGCGCAACGCTGCTCGTCTGCGATAAGGGCGAATAGAGCCCGCAAAAAGAGCGCATCGCCTCCGAGCACGAGAGATGGCGAACATCCTGACAGACCGACAACTCGTGCTCACCTGGGATCGCTCGCTCGATCCGGCCTGGCTGCGCAGCCGTGAGTGGCTGGTGACGAACGGTCTTGGCGGCT
>DATAFY010000403.1:0-3440 GCA_036257205.1 Steroidobacter sp.
GCTGCCGGATTTCTGGGTGGAGCTTCGTGAGCAACTGCTTGCGGGCGGTACCAGCCGCGAGCGGTGAGACGGCATTTGATCATGCAGCCTAACGCGGGCGTGCTTAGATAGGCGAACGATCCGACCAAGTCTGGGCAGAGCTGCAATCATCGTGAGCAAGCAGGGCAATCCGATATTCGTCGGCGGTGTGCCGAGGTCAGGAACGACTCTGCTTCGCGTGATTCTGGACACCCATCCGAGGATTTTCTGCGGCACTGAACTTCGGGTCGTGCAGGCGCTCGCTAACCTCTGGGCGTCAGCCGAGCAGCATTCCGGCGAGTTGTTGCAGCTGGCGTACGGAACCACCCGCGAAACAGTACGACAGGCCTTCGCAGAGCTTGTAACCTCCTTTCTCGCGCCGGCGTGGCGAGCGAGCGGAAAGCCGCGGGTCGCGGAGAAAACGCCCTCGAACGTCTTGGTCTTTCCAGCGCTGCGTATTCTTTTCCCGCAGAGTCCGTTGATACACGTCATCCGCGACGCGCGCGACGTCGTCGCGTCCCGACTAGAGCGCGACAAGGCGACAGCCTCGTTTCCAATTGATGCTGCGGCGCTTGCCCGCGAGCGCGCCCGTGAGTGGACGAGCACCATGAGGTTGCGTCGGCGGTTTCTGGCGGATGCGTCCGCACGAGAAGGCTATTTTGAAATCCGCTACGAGGATCTGGTGCGGGCGCCCGAGGCCGCGCTTAAACCACTTTTCGAGTTCATCGGCGAGGACTTCGACCCGTCGGTGCTCGAATTTCATCGCGTGCAAAGAAATACGGCGGGCTCCGAAGAGTGGAGCTCCGAGGCAGTGAGTCGGTCCATTTTCGCGAGCTCGATCGGGCGATGGAAGGCGGCATTGAGCGCGCGTGAGCGGGATGCGGTCCTTATGGAAGCTCACGAGCAACTGAGTGAACTCGGGTACGAGCTGACGGAGCTCCAATGAGGACGGATACAGGCCTGGAAGACCCCATCATCGTGTGCGGCGCGCCCAGGACGGGCGTTCGCCTACTTGCGGCCGTGCTCGACGGGCACCCCGCTATGGCGAGCGGACCGGAGTTGCCGTTTCTGATTACATTGGCGCACCAATGGCGAGATATCGACGGCACGCTCGGTCTGAATCACGAACAGAACTATGCGCTGTCTCGGGACGCGACCCGTACAAACTTCCGCCGATGCGTGCTCGATCTGCTCGCCAGCCGGTTATCAAGCGGCGGGAAGCGTCGATTGGTGCTGAATTCGTTCGGCATGGCGCTCGCGTTGAATTCCGTCGCTGAGCTGTTCCCGCAGGCGCGCTTCATCATGACAGTTCGAGACCCGCGTTCGGTGGCGGGTTCTCTTCTCCACTGTGAATGGGTCAATCCGCGTGATGGTCGCCCGTTGCCGTACACGCGCAGTGCGGCCGCAGGCGGCCACATGTGGGCGGAGTTTATGCGGTCGGCGCTGCCGCATGCTTTGGCGTTGGAGGGTCAAGGCCGATTGATGTTTTTGCGATATGAGGACCTTTGTCGCGATTCTTTCGGCACGGTCGCTCGTCTATCCGCTTTTCTATCGGCCCCAGGCATCGAAACGGCGGTCCGTGCTGATTCGGCGTCGCTCGTCACGCTCTCCGCTGACCAACCCCATCCTTCTTTGAGAATTGGCCCAATCGATCGCGCTTCCGTTGAGTCATGGCGCAATACCCTGAACGGGGATGTGGCGTGGGCAGAGCAGATTCCCGCGCCGCTGCGCGCCACGTTCGGCTACGTTTGAAAAAAGGCTGCGCGAATGCACTCTGCTCCCCCCGTACGACTCGAGTTGACAGCCGCTCTACCGCAGATCGCGCGCGTGTATGCCCGGTCCGGGCGCGTACACATCGCACATGCGCTTTCCAATGAAAGCGCATACCGCGCATACCGAAGTCTCGCCGAGGAGGTGCCCTGGCAGCTGCATCTGAACGATGGCGACTGCGCGTTCGATATTGGAGGGGATCAGGTGCGAGCCATGCCGGAGTCGACGCAAGCGCAGCTCTACGCACGCGTGAACGCGAACGCTGCATCTGGTTTTCAGTACCTTTTCGACAATTTCCCTCTTTCAGATGCTCATGCGCTCGGGCGCAATCTGGAGCTCTACGCGATGAGGGTGTTCGAGTTCGTCAACTCGCCGGAATTTCTGGAATTCGCACGTCGGGTCGTCGGCGACGAGCGTATCGCATTCGCCGATGCGCAGGCGACGCGTTATCGTTCAGGTCATTTCCTCACTCAACACGACGATGCTCTCGAAGCACGAGAGCGAATCGCGGCGTATGTTCTCAACCTGACGCCCGAATGGCGGGCCGACTGGGGAGGCATCCTGAATTTTCTGGACGGCGATGGGCATGTGGCTGAAGGTTATACGCCGGTCTTCAATGCACTGAACCTGTTCAAGGTCCCGCAGCCGCATGCCGTCAGCTACGTGACGCCGTTCGCCAAAGGAGCCCGATACAGCATCAGCGGGTGGCTTCGCAGCACATGAGCGCAGTCGACCCCGGGCTCATGCAGGCGTACCGATTGTTTCAACAGAAGCAGTTGGCCGTTGCGGAGTCGCTTTGCAGGGGCGTTCTCGAGAAAGCGTCTGGAAACGTTGAGGCATTGCATCTGCTTGGGTTAATACGCAAGCAGGCCGGCGACCTCGGAGAGGCTGAACGCTTGCTGCGTCTGAGCATTCAGCTTGCGCCGCGTCGAGCGGAGTTCCATGCAAATCTCGGCAATCTGCTGCGAACTCAGCAGCGTCTCACCGAAGCCGTCGACGTGTACAAGATATCGTTGGCCGTGGATCAAAAGCATTCACCAGCCCGGCTCAGTCTGGCGCGCACACTCAACGACTTGAGGCAGCATTCCGCGGCGGAAGCGGAGTGTCGCACGCTCATTGCGATGAACGATCGCGATGCGCAGGCATGGTCCGCTCTGGCCATCGCACTACGAGGCCAACATCGATTGCGGGAATCGGAGGCAGCCTTCCGTCGCGCAATCGAGTTGCAGCCTGAATACGCGACCGCACATCACAATCTTGGTGCGCTCCTTGTGCAGCTTGAGCGCGCCGAAGAAGCGCTGTGCGCGCTCGCGCGCAGTGAGGCGCTCGGCGTCAGGACTTGGGAGACTGCGCTCAACAGGGCGCGGGCGTTGTTCAAATTGGGGCGATTCGATGACGCTGAACAGGCGTATCTGCAAGCTGTCGCGATCGATCCGTGTTGCCTTGATGCGCACAAGAGCCTTGCTCAGCTTCGCTATATGCGAGCGGATCCTGAATTTTGCCGAGACCTTCGGGCTGCGGCGCAGAGCTTTCCTCGATCCCTGGCGCTGCAGGCTGCCTTGGTTGATGTATTGCGATCGGCGGGCGATCTTTACGCGGCAGAAGCGGTTGTGCGCGATGTCATGAGCTGGGCGGGCGGTACGCCGGAGCTG
>DATAFY010000442.1:0-1604 GCA_036257205.1 Steroidobacter sp.
CTCATGTTGTTGCCTCCACGCATTCAGCTAGTGCTGTGCCGAGAATACAACGAATCGGCTGATAGTGTGCACGCACTTGCCCGTACAGCTCGTCCGTTCGTGCTCCATGCGATCTGAATGTGCAGCACAAGCCATATTCGGCGCGGGCTCTGAGCCACTTTGACACGGATTCTTCCCAGCCGAATCGGCTGATCTCGTCTTAACGGGTGCGCAGGAAAACCTGTCCGGCGATTAACTATTTCGCAACACTCGACCGAGGGGCGTTCTGATGCTGAATTCCAACAACGTTGCGCAGGCAACGGCATCGGTGTGCGGCTCTTCGGGCACTTCGTCTGCGCTCTGCGGCGCTTCGTGGTGCTCGGGTGGATTGCACCCAGGCGCCGCAGCTCGCAGCGGCGCGTTCTCAGGAGGCTGACAATGGCAATTCAGAATCGTTCCTTGCAGCGTGCCGTGCGGCACGCGCTACTCGCCAGTGCCGCGGGGGCGGCAGTGGCCGCGCTGCCGGTCCAGGCGGCGGACGAAGGCACCATCCAGGAAGTGGTCGTCACGGGTTCGCGCATCAGCACGCCGAACATGACGAGCATCAGCCCGGTCACCGCGATCGCGGCCGAGGACATTGCCGCAACCGGCAAGATGCGTGTCGAAGACATCATCAACCAGCTGCCGCAGGCGATGGCTGCGCAGGGCTCGACGATCTCCAACGGCTCGACCGGCACCGCGACCGTCGATCTGCGTGGCCTCAATGCCAAGCGCACGTTGGTCCTGATCAACGGCCGGCGACTGATGCCGGGCAACCCGGATACCGCTCCCGGCGTGAATTCCGGCGCACCCGATCTGAACCAGATTCCGAAGGCGCTGATCGAGCGCGTCGAGGTTCTCACCGGCGGCGCGTCTTCGGTGTACGGCGCGGACGCCGTCGCCGGCGTCGTGAACTTCATCCTCAACACGCGCTTCGAAGGCATCAAGGTCGAAGCCAACTACAGCTTCTACAGTCACGAGAACGACAACCCGGTGGCCGACGTGGTCCGTACGCGCGGCTACGAGCTCCCCAAGAGCAACATCAACTCCGGCTATTCGAAAGATTTCTCGTTCGTGATGGGCTCGAACTTCGCGGACGACCGCGGCAACGCGACGTTCTACGCGACCTACACGGACGTGAAGCCGATCCTGCAGGCGGAGTTCGACTACAGCGCTTGCACCTTCAACTCCGGTGATGTGTTCACTTGCGGCGGCTCGGGCACTACCGATCCGCCGCGCATGCGCGCGCGCAATCCCGTCACGGGCGCATTGACTCCGTATCACGTGGTCGATCGGAACACCGGCGCCTTCCGCGAGTACGACAGCGACATCGATACCTACAACTTCGGGCCGCTCAACTTCTATCAGCGCCCGGACGAGCGCTACACCGCGGGCGTGTTCACCGACCTGGAGATCAGCGAAGGCCAGACCGCTTACGGCGAGTTCATGTTCATGAAGGACCGCTCGATCGCGCAGATCGCGCCGAGCGGCGTGTTCGGCCAGGAAATGGACGTGTCGTGCAACAACCCGTTGCTGAGCGCCGAGCAGGCGCAACTGTTCTGCGGCCAGTTCGGGCTGTCGACCGC
>DATAFY010000446.1:0-6407 GCA_036257205.1 Steroidobacter sp.
CCGAGCGCCACGACGCAGGCGCCGGTGAGCGTAGCGAAGTCGATCATCAGATCCGGCGATTCGCGCGCGGCGAGCGCGAGCGCATCCGCGAGCACCATGCGTCCCTCGGCGTCGCTGTGGGCGACCTGGATCGTGACCCCATTCGCGGCGCGGACCACCTCTTGCGGCCGAAACGCGCGCGCGCCGATCTGGTTCTCAGTGATCGCAATCCAGCAATCAATGTCGCAGGGCGCGCCGAGCTCGCTCAGGGCGAGCATCGTTCCGACCGCGACCGCGCTGCCCTGCATGTCTGTGTGCATGTGATACATGCTTTTGTGCGTCTTGAGATTGACGCCGCCTGTATCGAAGCACACCCCCTTGCCGATGAGCGCCAGGTGAGCTGTCCGGGCGCCGCGCTTGCCGGCGCGGCAGCGCAGACGCACGATGCCCGCCTCGCGATGCTCATTGGCTCGCGCGACGGCGAGAAAAGCCCCTGCGCCTCGACGATGCAGCGTCGCTTCATCGAGAAAGGAGAATTCCCAACCTCGTCTGCGGGCAAGATCGCGCAACGCGCGGCGGTAGGCTGCGCTGTCGAGAATGTTCGGGGGCAGCGCCGTGAGCCACCGGGCGAGATGGTTGCCGCGATCGGTCGCAACGGTGCGCGAAAAATCGGGCTGCTCGCCTTCGTAAAGCACAGTGAAAGCCGCAGGGAACGCTGGTTTCGGCGCCTGTGACTTCATGCTGGGCATTTGCGCCGTCGCCGCGAGCGCGGCGCTGAGCAGCGCCTCGAGGGCCGCAGCGGCCCCATCCGCATCGAAGCCCAGCGCGCCCAGAAGAACGCGCCCGCCCGGCGCTGTGAGCTCTTTCCAAGCGCGGGCAGCCAGAGTGAGGCGGTCGAAGGCGCAGGCATCTTTCTTGAACAGCGCAAGGCTGACCGGCACGGCGGGCTCCGGCAGACGCAAGCTCAGCACCGTCGCCGAGCCGCGCCTGCAAGCCTCCTCGTAGGCGCGCCGCCAATGGGCCGCGTGCGGCATCCTGGCGAGGAGTTCTTCCGCGCGCTCGCGTTCGCATGCGACAAGCACGGCGTCGTGCTTGCGGATCTCACGTGCGTCGAGGCGGCCTCGTCTATAGAAAATCTGTGCGTCGCGCTCTGCGGGTAGCAATTCCACTACGAGACCCTCGCCCGGAAGAAGTTCTTGAGTTGTATGCAGTTCGAGCGCAGTGAGCAGTGCCTTGAAATAAAAGGCGGCGCTTCGTGTACTGCCCCCAGGCCATGCGTTCGAGGCCCGGAGCGCCGCAAAAACGCGGCGCGTTCCTTGACCGACAAAATTCAAACCCCGATCATACCCGGCATCGCATCCGCAATGCGTCCGCGGCCCCTCCCCATCGAAGAAGTTCCGCCAGGAAGGAGGCTCTGGGTGCAGCAACTCCATTCAAGCGACATTGGTCAACATGTCAAACGGCTCCCGATTCGATGATGTGGATCCGCAGGAAACCACGGAGTGGCTCGAGTCGATGGACTCGGTGCTCAAAGCGCATGGCGCTGAGCGAGCGCACTTCCTGCTCGAACGCTTGATCGATTTCACGCGACGATCCGGCGCTTACCTGCCCTTCAAGCCCAACACGGCGTACCTCAATACGATTTCTCCGGGGCACGAGAAGGAGTATCCCGGCGACCGTACGATCGAGCGCCGGATCGAGGCGTATATACGCTGGAATGCGATGGCGATGGTCGTGCAGGTCAATCGGCAGAGTTCCGAGTACGGCGGACACATCGCGAGCTACGCATCCGCCGCGACGCTCTATGAGGTCGGGTTCAATCACTTCTGGCGCGCGCCTACAGACACGCATCCCGGAGATTTGATCTACATCCAGGGGCACGCCTCGCCCGGCATCTATGCGCGCGCGTTCCTGGAAGGACGCCTCACGGAGAGCCATCTCGCGCACTTTCGCGAGGAGTGCGCGAACGAGGACGGCCTGAGCTCATACCCGCATCCGTGGCTCATGCCGGATTTTTGGCAATTCCCCACGGTGTCGATGGGCCTGGGCCCGATGATGGCGATCTATCAGGCGCGCTTTCAGCGCTACCTCGAACATCGCCAGATCATCCAGCCGAGCGACCGCAAGGTCTGGGCCTTCCTAGGCGACGGCGAGATGGACGAGCCCGAAGCCATGGGCGCGATCACGATGCCGGTGCGCGAGCAGCTCGACAATCTCATTTTCGTCATTAATTGCAATCTGCAGCGACTCGACGGCCCGGTGCGCGGCAACGGCAAGATCATCCAGGAATTGGAGGCGGCGTTTCTCGGCGCCGGCTGGAACGTTGTCAAGGTGATCTGGGGCTCGCGCTGGGACCCGCTGCTCGCGCGCGACGCCAAGGGACTGCTGCGCCGGGTCATGGAAGAGTGCGTCGACGGCGAGTATCAGAACTTCAAGGCGAAAGGGGGCGCATACACGCGGGAGCACTTCTTCGGGAAGTATCCCGAGCTGAAGGAGATGGTCGCACATATGTCGGACAACGACATTTGGCGGCTCAACCGCGGCGGGCATGACTACAAGAAAGTCTGGAACGCGTACAACGCTGCGATAAACCACACAGGTCAGCCTACCGTGATTCTCGCGAAGACGGTCAAAGGCTTTTTGATGGGTCGCTGGGGCGAAAGCCAGAACATCACTCATCAACAGAAAAAGCTGGACGATGAAGCCCTGAAGGAATTTCGCAATCGTATTTTCATCGAAATCTCGGATGAGGAGATCAAGAACGCGCCCTTCAAGAAGCCGCCCGAAAATTCCGAGGAGATGAAATACCTTCGGGAGCGGCGTCAGCAATTGGGCGGTTATCTGCCGCAGAGACGCGACAACGCGCCGCCGCTCACGGTTCCGCCGCTCGAAGCTTTCGAGTTGTTGTTGCAAGCCTCGGGGGAGCGAGAGTTTTCAACGACGATGGCGCTCGTGCGCATCATGCAGACCCTGCTGAAGGACAAGCACATCGGCAAGTACGTCGTACCGATCGTCGCCGATGAGGCGCGCACGTTCGGCATGGAAGGGCTCTTCAGGCAGATCGGGATTTATTCCTCGATGGGGCAGCTGTACACGCCTCAGGACGCCGATCAGCTCATGTTTTACAAGGAAGACAAGAAAGGGCAGATCCTGCAGGAGGGGATCAACGAAGGCGGGGCTCTGTCCTCGTGGATCGCCGCTGGCACGGCCTACGCGAACCACGGCGTCAACATGGTCCCGTTCTATATCTATTACTCCATGTTCGGCTTCCAGAGAGTCGGCGACTTCATCTGGGCCGCCGGGGACAGTCAGGCGCGTGGTTTTCTCATCGGCGGCACCGCCGGCCGCACTACGCTCGCGGGCGAAGGTTTGCAGCACCAGGACGGCCACAGCCAGCTGGTGTCGACGACCGTGCCGAACTGCATCTCCTATGATCCCACGTTCGCCTTCGAGCTCGCCGTCATCGTGCAGGACGGCTTGCGACGCATGTACGCCGAGCAGGAAAACGTTTTCTATTACATCACCTGCATGAACGAAAACTACGCGCATCCGGCGATTCCGAAGGGCGCAGAGCAGGGCGTCTTGAAGGGCATGTATCTGCTCCACAGCGGCGGGCGCGGCAAAGTGCGTGTGAACCTGCTGGGCTCAGGCGCGATTCTGCGCGAGGTGTTGAAGGCCGCCGATATTCTCGAAAGCGATTATGGCGTTCCTTCCGACGTATTCAGCGCGCCCAGTTTCTCCGAGCTGCGTCGCGAAGCGCTCGATGTGGAGCGGCGGAACTTGCTCAACGCGGACCAACCCGCTCGGCAGCCGTATGTGCGCGAGTGTCTGGGCGAGCGCACCGGCCCGTTCATCGCGGCGACTGACTACATGAAGATTGTGCCCGACCAGATTCGTCAGTGGGTGCCGGGCCGCTATATCGTGCTCGGCACGGACGGCTACGGGCGCAGCGATTCGCGGGAGCAGTTGCGGCGCCACTTTGAAGTGAGCGCAGCGCACGTCGTCGTGGCGTCGCTGCGAGCGCTCGCGGACGAAGGCAAGCTGGACATGGCGACGGTGCGCAGCGCAATGAAGCGCTTCGACATCGATCCGGATCGTCCGAATCCTGTGACTTTGTGAGGAGCGTTTGGCGAATGGCGGCTGGCGGATAGAGTCGGCAGATGCATCAAGCCGCGACTCGGGTGCGCCGCTCTTGCCATCCGCCATCCTTCCGTTATCCGCTTCTTTACCCGCAGTATGCCTACTGAAATCAAAGTTCCTGATCTGGGCGACTTTCACGACGTGGAAGTCATAGATGTGCTCGTGAAGTCCGGCGACAAGATCGACGTGGACACACCGCTCATCACCCTCGAAACTGAAAAGGCGACCATGGATGTGCCCTCGACGCAAGCGGGCGTCGTGAAGGACGTCGCCCTCAAAAAGGGGGATCGCGTTTCGAAGGGCAATGTGGTTCTGACGCTCGAGCCCGCCGGGGGGAAGCAAGCGCCGCAGCCGCAGCCGACGGCGCAACCCTCGAGGGCGGCGGAAACGGGCGAGGCGCGCGCGGCAGCGCCGGCCCCCCTGAGCAAGCCGTCCGAGGAGGCTAAGGAAACGCCGGCCAGATCCCCAGCACCGATTCCTGCAGCTGCGCTTCCGCAGATCGACGACGCAGGTTTTGTGCGTGCTCATGCAAGCCCGTCGGTGCGCAGGTTCGCACGCGAACTCGGTGTGGATCTCGCCCAAGTAAGAGGCGCCGGGCTCAAGGGGCGCATCACACCCGAGGACGTCAAGGCATGGGTGAAGCAGACGCTTGCGTCGGGCGGCGCCGCAGCGGGCGTCGCTGCGTTGCCCAGAGTCCCTGAGGTCGACTTCGCTAAGTTCGGCGCGATCGAGGTCAAACCCCTCGGCCGGATTCAGAAGATTTCAGGGCCGAGGCTGCAGGCGAGCTGGGTCAACATTCCGCACGTGTGGCAGATGGATGAAGCGGACATCACGGAGCTCGAGGACGCGCGGATCCGATTGAAGGACAAGGCGGCGAAAGAGGGGATCAGGCTCACGCCGCTGGCTTTCATCCTGCGCGCGTGCGTCAAAGCGCTGCAGGAGTTCCCCACAGTGAATAGTTCGCTCGACCCTGCCGGCCAGAACCTGGTCTTAAAGAAATATATACATCTCGGTTTTGCGGCCGACACGCCGAATGGGCTCGTAGTTCCCGTGATTCGCGACGCGGAGCGCAAGGACCTCTACGAACTCGCCCGCGAGCTTGCCGCACTCTCGGAAAAGGCGCGTACGGGCAAGTTGACCGCGGCGGATATGCAGGGCGCCAGCTTCACGGTGTCGAGCCTCGGGGGCATAGGCGGGACATCGTTTACGCCGATCATCAATGCGCCCGAGGTAGGAATTCTCGGCGTCGCTCGCTCGAGCATGCGGCCGGTCTATCGCAATGGGCAGTTCGTCCCGCGGCTGATCCTGCCGTTTACGTTCGCCTACGATCATCGCGTCATCGACGGCGCAGCCGGCGTGCGTTTCACGACGTTTCTCGCCGAACGACTCGCGGACGTCCAAGGGTTGTTGGAGGCGGTGCCATGATTGAGAAGGGATTAGCGACTGACCCCTAGCGGCCGCCTGCCTTGTTTCCCGATCATTCAATAATCACCAGTCGCTAGTCACTATGGCGCAAGACATCAACGTTCCCGACATTGGCGATTTCAAGGACGTCGAGGTCATCGACGTGCTCGTAAAGCCAGGCGATGAGATCGCGGCCGAGACGCCGCTCATCACCTTGGAGACGGAAAAGGCGACGATGGATGTGCCTTCATCGGCTGCTGGCGTCGTGAGATCCGTCGCAGTGAAGAAGGGCGATCGCGTTTCGAAGGGAAGTCTGATCTTGACGCTTGAAGCAGATCTCGGATCGCGGACGGCGGATGCACAGAAAGCAGAACCGGGGCGGCCTGCTTCGCCGCCCTCGTCTGCGGCGTCGGCAGATCGGCCGGGGCCCGCTGCGCGCGTCGAAGCGACCGCGTCTGCGGCGTCATCGGCTATCGGCCATCCGCCATCGGCTTGCTCGTACGACTTCGACATGGTTGTCCTCGGCGGCGGGCCGGGCGGGTACACGGAGGCGTTTCGTGCGGCTGACCTCGGCATGAAAACGGCGTTGATCGAGCGCTGGCCGCAGCTTGGCGGCGTGTGCCTCAACGTGGGCTGCATTCCCTCCAAAGCGCTGCTGCACGCCGCAAAAGTGATCGACGACGCCGCTGAAATGGCGCACGCGGGCGTGACCTTCGGCGCACCCGCGATCGACGCCTCGAAACTCCGCGACTGGAAGAACACAATCGTCGCGCGCTTAACCGGCGGTTTGGCGACGATGGCCAAGCAACGCAAGGTCGAAGTGATCCGCGGCGTCGGGAAATTCGCTTCGCCCCATGAGATCGACGTGTTCGAGTCGCGAATAT
>DATAFY010000004.1:0-2772 GCA_036257205.1 Steroidobacter sp.
CGCTCATTCCATCTCGGAATTTTCCTCCCCATGAACGAGAAGACGCGCTTCATGCTGGCGCTGATCACGCCGGCAGCGCTCGTGCTGGTGTTGTTCCAGGTCGTGCCCATTCTGACGGGCGCCAACGCGAGCTTCCGCGACTGGACACTGCACGATCCCAAACGGACGTGGGTGGGGCTTGCCAACTACGTCCACGTGCTTCGCGACACGGAATTCCGCGAGATCGTGCTTCCCAACACGTTCGGCTTCATGGTCGCGAGCGTTGCTTGCTCGCTCCTGCTCGGACTTGCGATCGCGCTGATGCTCAACAGGCACTTTCCCGGGCGCTGGCTCGTTCAATCCTTCGTTTTGCTGCCGCTGATGGTCGCGCCCGTCATCGCCGCCATCATGATCCGCTGGATGTTCAACGATCAGTTTGGCGTCATGAATGCGGCTCTCGAGGGCCTCGGGATTGCGCCCATCTCCTGGCTGACGCAGCGCTGGACCACGTTCTCGGTGATTCTGCTCACCGACGTGTGGCTGTGGACGCCCTGGTTCGCGCTGATCCTGCTCGCCGGCCTGCAAAGCCTCCCTCCCGAGCCGTTCGAGGCGGCGCGCATCGACGCGGCCAGCGCCTGGCGCACGTTCCGCTACATCACCCTGCCGATGCTGCGGCCGGTCATGGTGGTCTGCATCGTGATCCGCGCGATCGACGCGTTCCGCACGTTCGACATCGTGTGGACGATTTCCGGCGGCGGCCCGGCGCGCGCCACCGAGGTGTTCAGCATCTACGCCTATGTCGAGGCGTTCCAGTTCCTCAACCTCGCCCGCGGCTCCGCGGCTGCGGTGATCGGGGCGATCATCATCGTTGTCTTCGCGCTGCTGCTCTATCGCATGCTCAATCGCTTCGTGGAGGTGTCGAAGTGAGCGATGTTGCGGTCGCGCCCGCGCGATCGGCGGGTTTCCTCTCCGCGCTTGCGCCGCGCGGAAAGGCCGCCTTCTTCGCGCTGGCGGCGATTGCTGTTTGCCTCCTGTTTGCCTTCCCTGTGTTCTGGCTGATATTGACCTCGCTGCGTCCCGGAACCGGTGTCTATTACGTGCATCGGGGGACCGAATTCACCATCGACAATTTCCACGAGGTGTTGTCGCAGGAGATCGTGCTCAGGGCGCTGTTCAACAGCTTCATGATCTCCACACTGGCGACCGTGCTCTCGCTCGGCGTCACGGCGACGTCCGGCTACATGCTGTCGCGCTTCAAAGGACCGATCCCGAACGCCTGGTTTTCCTTGATCTACATTTTTCGCTGCGTGCCCTACGTCGCCTGGGTGCTGCCGCTCTATTTCGTGACCCAGCAGCTGCACATATTCGACACCTATTGGGGTCTGCTGCTGCCGCACATTGCCGTCCACATTTGCTTCTTCTCCTGGATCATGAAGGGCTTCTTCGACGGCATCGACCCCTCGATGGAATACGCGGCCATGATCGACGGCTGCTCGCGCTGGGGCGCGTTCTGGCGCGTAGCCATGCCGTCGGCCATTCCCGGTCTCACGGCGCTCGGGATTCTGTGCTGGCTCTATACCTGGAACGAGTTCTTGTTCGCCCTCATTCTCACCTCGCATGAGACGCCGATCGTGACCGTCGTGATGGCGCAGTTCGTGCACGAACTCGGCATGGAATGGCACCTCATGAGCGCGACTGCGGTGATCGCGCTCGTTCCAGCGCTGATCGTGACGCTGTTCGGACAGAGATACGTCATTCGCGGGCTGAGGATCTGACCTCATGGCCGATATCGTGCTCGCCAACGTGCACAAGGTTTACGGCCACGTGGTCGCCGTCAAGGACATCAACCTCTCCATCAAGGATCGCGAATTTGTCGTGCTGGTCGGCCCCTCCGGCTGCGGCAAGTCGACGACGCTGCGCATGATCGCCGGCCTCGAGGAGATCAGCGCCGGCACCATTGCCATCGGCGGCCGGATCGTGAACCATCTGCAGCCGAAGGATCGCGACATCGCCATGGTATTCCAGAACTACGCGCTCTATCGGCACATGAGCGTGCGCGACAACTTGGCCTTCGGGCTGCGCAACCGGCGCGTGCCCGCGCGCGAGATCGACGCTGCCGTCAGCCGGGCCGCGAAGATTCTGTCGATCGAGCCGCTGCTCGAGCGCCGTCCACACCAGTTGTCGGGCGGCCAACAGCAGCGCGTGGCGCTGGGCCGCTGCATCGTGCGCAACCCCAAGGTCTTTCTGTTCGACGAGCCGTTGTCGAATCTCGACGCGCAGCTGCGCGCACAAATGCGGCTCGAGCTCAAGGAGCTGCGGCTGCGAGTGCCGACGACCTCGATCTTCGTCACTCACGACCAGACCGAAGCGATGACGCTCGGCGACCGCATCGTGGTGATGAAGGACGGCGTCGTCCAGCAGGTGGGCACGCCGCTCGAACTTTACCGCAAGCCTGCGAACTTGTTCGTGGCGAGCTTCATCGGCTCGCCCTCGATGAATTTCACCACCGTCAACGTGACGGCGGAGGGCGAGGATTTCGCGTTGGCCTGCCCGGGGTGGCAGTTCCGCCTTCCGGCGCGGCGCTTTCCCGATCTGGGCTCGCGCGTCGGGCGCTCGGTTTGCCTCGGCGTGCGCCCGCAACATATTCGGCTGGGGGCGCCCGTGAACGACCATCAGATCGCGTTCAAGGGCACCGTCATGGTCACCGAGCAGCTCGGCGACGAGCAACTGCTCGCGGTACGGCTCGGAGAGCGCGAGATCAGAATCGCCGGCGTCGATCCGGATTTGAACTTG